>NZ_JBHXTQ010000091.1:0-34609 GCF_042677305.1 Kitasatospora sp. NPDC127121
GACCAGTACGGTCACCGCCCCGCCGCCGTTCATGCACGTTCTCACACTGTTTGGCAGAGGGCGTTCAGCGGTTGAGCATGCAGAGGCTCCGGTGGTAGTCGATGTACTTCTCGTCGACGGGATGGTCGGGGTGCTGGCGCAGCGGCCCGAGGGGCTGATCGCCGTGGGTCTCCCGAACCACACCCTCGACGTCGATGTAGATCTCCAGGCCGTCGAAGAGCACGTGGTGGTTCGCACACAGGCACAGCAGGTTGTGCAGCTCGTCGGGGCCGTGGTGGGGCTTCCCCAGGCCGCGGATGTGAGCCGCCTCGCTGTAGGGCTTCCGGTTGGACCGCAGCCGGGCCTCGCAGACCTGGCACCTGAAGTCGTGGATCTCCTTCACCCGGCTCACGATGGCGGCGTTCCGGACGGGGCGGGAGGAGGTGACATCCCGCCGTGGGGCGGCCCCGGTGGCCCGCTCCGGGGCGGCGGCCGTCGTCGCGCGCTCGTCCTCCCGGGTGTCGTCCTCGTCCTCCGAGGTGTCGTCGAGGCCGTCCGCGGCGGTGTATCCGGTCAGGCCCAGTCGACCGAGCAGGGCCTGTAGGTCGACGTTGCGGAGATAGCGGTCCCGCAGGAGGAGCATCGCCTCCAGGCGGGTGACGGGGTCCTGCAACAGCTCGGCAGCGTCCTGCGACAGGCCGGCCTCCGGCTGCGTGTCGTTGAGGACCCCGACCGAGGGCATGGATCCCGCGTCGTCGCCGACTCCGTGCACCTCCCAGAGGCCGCTTCCCCGAAGGTGCCAGAACGGGTACTCGGGCGTGACCTTGGAGCCGGGGAGCCCGTACTCGGACAGCAGCGGTCCGACCTCGGACCGGAAGTCCGACCAGCGTGCCAGCCGCGGTTCACCCGCTGCGATGCGGGCGATCGCCCAGAGCAGGGCGAGCGGCTGGTGGCGGCTGGGCTCCCCGTCGGCGGTGTTGCGGTTGGTCTTGAGGCCGCGGAGCCGGTCGAGCAGGTCCGGGCCGGTCAGGCGAGTGGTGCGGGACTCAGAAGGCAGTGTCCGTCCGCGGGACGGCTGGGGGTGATGCACCGCCGGAAGGCGGTGGGCGACGTGCGAGTAGTCCTCGGCCGATCGCAGTGTGAGCATGCGAAGAGGGCGCGGAACCTGGAGCTCGGCCAGGACGTCCAGGGCGGGGACCGGCTGGGAGAACTCTTCGAAGTCGTCGAGCGCCATGATGTGTTCCCAGGTCTTGCCGTCCTCGTCGCTGCCCCAGACAGCACGGGCTATGACCGGGCTGGTGAAGAGCTGGATGACCGTCGCGCGTGCGATGAAGCTGTTTCCCGTGTAGAAGAGGACGATGTCGCCGACCCGGCGGTCGCGCAGTGCCCGTACCTTCTCGTTGTTGGCCTGAGAGGTCGGCGTCGAGCCCCACAGGCGGGCGACCCCGTCCGGGTACAGACCAGTGAGCACATCAGCCTCGGGGCCGACCGAACTCCGGAGATCAGAGATGCGGATACCCTTCCGCATCGACTTGGCGAAGTGCTTCGGGCCGCCGTCCTTGGTGCCTCGAGGCTGGAGGATCAGTTGCGGCGCCTTGGGACTGCGGACAATCGCCTCGGCAACCGGCCTGAGAAGGTCGTGCTGCCAGATGGCCGGCTGTGCTCCTGCATGCGTCAGATCTTCGAGGCCCATGCCGGGGAGAGTAGTAGGAAGATATGACAGTCGGTTATTGATTAACCGGGAGATGGGTGGTCAAGCAGTCGATGGCACGCTTCGGACCTGCGTGACGTGCAGTCGTACGGACTCGGAGAACGCCGCGGACGCACCCGGATCGCACGGGGACCGGGAGGCGGACGGCGCCGCACGAGGGTGGGGGAGGGCGTGGCGGAACGAGGAATTCGACCGGCTATCTTGATGGGTCACGGACATCCGGAGGAGTGGGCGATGGGGATGGGGATGGCTGGTCGGAGGGTGGCTGCCGCGGTGGCGGCCGGGGTGCTGACGGGGGTGCTGGCCGGGTGCTCGGCGGGTTCTGCGGGGAGTTCCCCGGCGGGCTCCGATGCGGCCAAGGGTGCGGCGGGGGCGGCGAGTGCGGTGGCGAGTGCGACGGGTCCGGCGGGTGGTGAGACCGGTGCAGGGGCTTCGGTCTCCGCCTCGGCTTCCGCGCCTGCCGCCGCGACGGGGGCGGGTGCGGCTGCGGGCTCGGCCTCGGCGCCGCCGCCTGCGACCGGAAGCGGTGGCGCCGGGGCCTCTGCTCCGCCGGCCGGGGCGGCGACGCCCGGGGCGGACCTGGAGGCGGTGCTGCTGGACGACAAGCTCGTCGGGCAGGTGCTGCCGGACGCGAAGGCGATGGCGGGCTGGGAGGAGGAGAAGCGCAAGGTCGACACCATCGACCACGCCACCACCTGCACCGCGGCGGTGCCGTGCACCGGCAAGCCGCTCAGCGGTTCCGTCCGGTTCTCCTCGGGGGATGTGGTCGCCCGCTTCATCGTCGAGACGCTGCCGAACCGCGACGCCGCCAAGGGCAAGCTCAAGGAGTCCTACGCCTCCTACGGAGCCGGGCCGTTCCGCAAGGTCGACTCCCCGGTGCTGGGCAGCGAGAGCCAGGCCTTCCAGGGCCAGCTGGGCGAGAGCGAGGGCATCGGCATCGTGCTGCGCTCGGGCACCGTCGTCGCCAGTGTGACCACCGAGGGCGGGCCGGCCGACGTGGCTGCCGCCCGGCGGTTCGGGGTGATGCTGGTCAAGCGGATCGAGCAGGCCCAGGCGGGCAAGACCCCGGACGCCGGGCTCGGACTGGCCTGACGGCCGCCGCGTACGCGAAGCGAAGCGAAGCCCCGGGCCGAGGAGGCGCCGGGGCCCGCTGCGTTTCGGCGTCGGACCGGACAGCGTCGCCGCTCGTTCGACGTGCCCGCGTTCCGGCCGTCAGCCCCGGTCGTCCGCCCCGGTCGGCGGGCCGTGGGGCGGTCCCCGCACGTGCCGGACCGGGACGGCCCCTGGGCTGGGGAAACGGATGTCGGTCGGCCGTGATATCTACTCATCTGGGGTGGCCGTCGTGCGGCCATGCGAAAGATGCCGATGATGTTCGAGGGGGCCACACATGCCGCTGTTCCGACGCCGCTCCGGCGAGGAGGCCGCGCAGAGCGGGGCGGGCTGGCTTGGGAGGGTGCGGCGGGCCGTCGGGTCCACGCCCGTGGCGGCCGTTGCGGCGCCGCGGCTGGATCCGGCGCTCGGGGACGAGTCGCTGCGCCTGATGCTCGGCCAGGCCGCAGCCGGTGACTGGGCGGCCCTGGGCCCCGCGCTGGCCGCCGTCGGGGACGGCGCCGATCTGACCGGGCGGGTCGGTGCGATCGCGGAGGTGCCCCGGGTCGAGGAGTGGACGGCCCGGGCCCTCGCCGACCGGCCCGAGGACGCGTTGGCGCTGCTGCTGTCCGGTGCCCGGCACGTCACCTGGGCCTGGGAGGCCCGGACGGGCGCCCGGGCGAAGCACGTGTCCGAGAAGCAGTGGCAGGTGTTCCACGAGCGGCTGGACATCGCCGAGGAGCAGCTGCTGGAGGTCGCCGAGCGCGAGCCGTCCTGGCTCGCCCCCTGGTACTTCCTGCAGATCAGCGCCCGCGGCGCCTCGCTCCCGGCGGAGGTCGCGACCTGCCGCTTCGAGGCCGCCGTGCGCCGTGCTCCCGGGCATCCGGCCTCGCACCGCCAGCGCCTCCAGCAGCTGTGTGCCAAGTGGGGCGGCTCGCACGAGGAGATGCACGCTTTCGCCCGTTCCTCGATGCTCGCGGCGCCGGAGGGCAGCCAGCTCGGCGAGCTGGTGGTGCTGGCGCACCTGGAGCGCTGGCTGGACCTCCCGGACGGTGAGGACCGCGCCTACCTGGCCAGTGCGGAGGTGGTGGCCGAGTTGCAGGAGGCGGCCTTCCGCTCCGTGCTGCACCCGGACTTCACGCCGGTGCGTGGCTGGCAGGGTTCCTTCAACGCCTTCGCGATGGCCTTCTCGCTGGCCGGCCAGCGCAAGACGGCGCGCCTGCTGTTCGAGGCCTTGGACGGCGCCGTCACCGAGTCGCCCTGGCACTTCCTGTCCGGTGATCCGCTCAAGGCGTTCGCCTCCCACCGGGACCGCTGCGCGTACTGACGCCCCCGGCCCGTCCAGAACCTCCGTCACCCGCCCCGCGATCGAAAGAGCCCCCGGTGTCCCCATCCGAGAACCCGACGCCCGACAACGCGGCGAGCGCGCACACCTTCCAGGTGGACCTGCGCGGCCTGGTGGACCTGCTCTCCCACCACCTCTACTCCAGCCCGCGGGTGTACCTGCGCGAGCTGCTGCAGAACGCGGTGGACGCGATCTCCGCCCGCCGCGCCCTCGATCCGCAGGCGCCGGCCCGGATCGTCGTGCGCGCCGACGACGAGCTGAGCGTCACCGACACCGGCGTCGGCCTGACCGAGGCGGACGTCCACACCTTCCTCGCCACCATCGGCCGCAGTTCGAAGCGCGACGCCGACGGCCGGCTGGACGGCGCCGGGCTGGCCCAGGCCCGCGGCGACTTCATCGGCCAGTTCGGCATCGGCCTGCTGGCCTGCTTCGTGGTCGCCGACGAGATCACCGTGGTGACCCGCTCCGCCGCCACGCCGGACGCGCCGGTGATCGAGTGGCGCGGCGGCTCCGACGGCCGCTACACGATCCGTACCCTGCCCGCCGCGGCCAAGCCGGAGCCGGGCACCACCGTGACGCTGGTCCCGCGCGCCGACGCCGTCGAGTGGACGCGGTCGGGCCGTGTCCTCGCGCTGGCCCGGGACTTCGGCAGCCTGCTGCGCCACGACGTCACGGTGGTGGACGCGAACGGCACCGAGCACCGGGTGAACCGCACCCCGCCGTGGGCCGAGCGGCACGGCTCGCCGCTGGCCCGGCGCGACGCGCTGACCGAGTACTGCCGCGCCGCCTTCGACTTCGCCCCGCTCGACACCATCGACCTGGACCTGCCGCTGGTCGGCCTGCGCGGCGTCGCCTACGTGCTGCCGGACGCGGCCCCGCCGTCCCGCCGTTCGGGCCACCGGGTGCACCTCAAGGGCATGCTGCTGTCCGACCAGGCCGACGAGCTGCTGCCGGACTGGGCGTTCTTCGTCCGCTGCGTGGTGGACACCGACGGCCTGCGCCCGACCGCCTCCCGAGAGGGCCTGTACGCGGACGAGACGCTGGCCGCCGTCCGCGACGCGCTGGGCGTCCGGATCCGCGACTGGCTGACCGGCCTGTCCGCGAGCGATCCGGCGCTGCTGCACCGCTTCCTGTCCGTGCACCACCTGGCCGTCAAGGAACTCGCCCGCTACGACGACGAGTTGCTGCGGATGATGCTGCCGTGGCTGCCGTTCGAGACCACCGACGGCAACGTCACCCTGGACGAGTTCACCCGCAGCCACCCGGTGGTGCTGGTGACCCGCACCGTCGAGGAGTTCCGCCAGGTCGCCCCGATCGCCGGCGCCGCCGGCCTCGGCGTGGTCAACGGCGGCTACACCTACGACCGCGACCTGGTGCACCGGCTGCCCGAGATCCGCCCCGGCGTCTCGGTCTCCGACCTCGACCCGGGCACCGTCACCGCGCACCTGGACACCGTCGACCCGGCCGCCGAGCTCGCCGCGAACGCCTTCCTCGCCGTCGCCCGCGAGGTGGTCGGCCGCTTCGACTGCGACGTCGCCCTGCGCAGCTTCCACCCGACCAACGCGCCCGCGCTGCTGCTGGACAACCGGGAGGCCCGGCACGAGCGCAGCCGCGCCCAGCTCGCCGAGGAGGCCGACGGCCTGTGGGCGGACATCCTGGGCTCGCTGCGCGCCGAGGCGCCCCGCGCCCAGCTGGTCCTCAACCACCTCAACCCGCTGGTGCGCCGCGCCGCGACGGTCACCAACCGCGAGCTGGCCGTCACTGCCGTCGAGGCGCTGTACGGGCAGGCCGTGCTGATGACCCGCCGCCCGCTCAAGGCCAGCGAGAGCGCCCTGCTCAACCGCTCGTTCATCAGCCTGCTCGACCACGCCATGCTCGGCCACGAGTCGGCCGGCCCGGACCGCACCGACCCGAAGGAGGCCTGATGCTGGACACCCCCGATGCGGTGATGGCCGCGCTGCGCGAGAACGACGCCCGCCCCTACGGCCGCCAGCGGACCGTTGCGGCCGAGGAACTCGTCGACGCCGCCGAGCAGTTCGACGACACCGGGGCGCGCTCGATGGCCCTGCTGGAGCTGATGGAGGCGTACGAGTACGACGGCGAGCGCGGCAAGAGCCCGGTCGTCTTTGCCCGCCTCCTCAAGCTGTGGGACGCCGACCCGGACGGCTTCGGCGAGTGGGCCCGCCAGCAGGTGTTCTGGCGCTTCAAGTGGGTGGCCGGCGCGCTCCTGGGCAACCCGGACGTGCCGCTGCCGGCCCTGCGGCGCTGGCACACCGAACTGCGCGACCGCTATCGGGCGGCCGGCTTCGACCTCCAGCCGTACTACGCCCAGCGCTACCACCTGGCCGCGCAGACCGGCAGCGGCCGCCAGGACGCCTACGAGCTGTGGACGGCCCGCCCGCGCTCCGAGCTGAGCGACTGCCACGCCTGCGAGACCCGGGCGCGCGCCGAGCACTTCGTGGACGCCGGCGACGACGCCCGGGCGCTGGACGTCCTGCAGCCGGTCCTCGACGGCCGGAGCAGCTGCGAGCAGGAGCCCGCCCTCAGCCAGGCCGCCGCCCTGCTCCCGCTGCTGCGCCGGGGCCGGCTGGACGAGGCCCGCTCCAGCCACCTGACCGGTTACCGCGCCGCGCGCGGCAAGGCCTCGATGGCGCACGCCGTCGGCCGGCACGTCGAGTTCTGCGCGCTGTCCGGCAACGAGCCGCGCGGCCTGGAACTGCTCGCCGAGAACCGCGACCTGTTCGCGGTGGCCGGCGAGCCGTCCGCGCTGCTGTCCTTCCTCACCGGCGTCGAGGTGCTGCTCGCCGTCCTGGCCCGGGGCGGCCACGGCGGGATCGCGGTCAGCGGCCCGCCCGGCACCTCCTGGACGGCGGACACCCTGCTCGCCCATGTGCGCGCCGAGGCCGACGCGCTCGCCGCCCGCTTCGACGCCCGCAACGGCACCGACGCGGTCGGCGCCGACCGGCGCGCCCGGCTGGCCCGCGAGCCGCTGCTGGCCGAGCCGCTGGCCCTCGGCGTGCGCGCCGCCGCCGCGCCCGAGCTGGCCGCCGCCCCGGCCCTCGCGCCCGCACCGCGCCGGGCCGTCGAGCCGGAGCCGGAGGACTTCACCGCCCTGGTGGTCCGGGCCCGCGAGCTGGAGCTCGTCGGGCACCCGGACGCCGACCGGCTCTGGCGGCGGATCGCCGAACGCGCCGCCGCCGACGGCTTCGCCCACCCCGAGGGCACCGCGGTCGGCAGCCCCGGGCGGCTGCGCGCCGAACTCGCCGAGCAGCGGGCCCACCAGGCGCTGGAGCGGGACGAGCACGCCGACGGCCGGGCCGGGCTGCTGGCCGCCGCCGAGCTGTTCGAGCAGGCCGGGCTGCCCGGCCAGGCCCTGATGGCCCGGGCCCGCGCGCTGATCGTGGAACTCGGCGACGTCGAGGGCGCGGTGGCCGACTGGCCGGCGCTCGACGAGGTGCTGCGCCGGGCCGAGGAACTGCGGGCCGCCGGCACGATGGCCGACGACGACCACCTGATCGTGTGGCAGGTCCGCGCCTACGCGGCCCACCACGACCTGGTCGAGGCGCTGCCCGAGCCGCCCGCCGAGGCCGTCGAGCGCTTCGAGGCGGCGGCCGGCGGCTACCACCGCACCGCCGTGGAGCTGGGCTCCGCCCGCCGCGCGGCCACCTCCCGCCAGTACCTGGCCGACGCGGCCGCCCGGCAGGGCCGGCTGGCCGAGGCCACCGCCGAACTGCGCGAGGTGCTCGCCCAGTTGGACGCGGCCGAACTGCCCTGGCACACCCCGCGGGTGCTCGGCCTGCTGGGCCAGGTGCTGCTGCAGGGCGGCGAACCCGCCGAGGCCGTCGAGGTGTTCCACCGGGCGCTCGCCGAGGCCGCCCGCTGGGGCGACGATTCCTACCCGTACGCGCCCACCTACCTGATGCTCGGCCACGCGGCCATGGGGGCCGGGGACCGCGGCGGCGCGGTCCGGGCGCTCACCGAGGCGGCCGCGCGCTTCGACCGCAAGGGCCGGGAGGCGGCCGAGGACGCCGCGCAGGCCCGTCTCCAGCTGGCCGACGTGCTGCGTGCCGCCGACCGCACGGCCGACGCCGTCGCGGTGCTGGAGTCGGTGCTGCTGGACGCCGCCGCGTCGGAGCTGGACGTGCGGATGCTCGCGCAGGCCCGGCTGGACCTCGCCCGGGGCCTCACCGAACTGGACGAGCACCGGGACGCCGCCGAGGAGTACCTGCGGCTGGCCGACGTCGTCGCCGGCTGGGAGGAGCAGGACACCCACACCATGGTCGCCTGCGAGGCCGCGCTGGCGCTGGCCCGGGCGGACCGCTGGGAGGCCGCGAAGGCCGCCCTCGACCGTGCCCTCGCGGCCCACGCCCAGGCCCCCCAGGTGGACCAACTGGCCGCGACGCTACGCGAGTTCGCCCGGCTGACGATGCACGCCGAGGGCCCGGAGGGGCTGGCGTCGGCGCTGGCCCGGCTGGCCGAGGCGGACGCCGCCGGGGAGCACGCCGGGCAGACCGGTCAGGAGTACAACCCCTGGTACCTGCGCGGCGGTTCGCACTACGAGCGGGCGCGCTGCCTGGCCATGGCCGAGCGCCACGAGGAGGCGCTGGCCGAGGTCGAGCGGGCGATCGCGGTCTACGAGGGCGGCGACGAGCGGGCCGGGACGTCCCGGGCCGAGGCCGTCCGACTGGCCGCGCTGATCGAGGGCGCCGACCTCGGCCGTACCGGGGCGGCCGTCGCCCGGCTGACCGCGGGCATCGCCCGCTGCGAGGCCGCCGGCCTCCCGGAGGCGGCGCAGGTGCTGGCCGAACTGCGGGAGCGGTTCACGGCCGCGGACTGACCAAGGCCGCGAACTGGCCTGCCGGGGGCCCGGGGTGCGCAGATCCCCGGGCCCCGGGCGTCGGCCCGTCGACCTGTCAGCCCGTCAGCAGGGGCCGTCGTCGCCCCAGACGCCCCACTGGCCGCTGGCGCTCGGCACCTCGTTCAGCGTCCACCACTTGGCGTGGTACTCGTGGCCGCCGTATGAGACCTTGCTGCCGCTGGTGTACGTGGTGCTCGCGCTCCACGCCGGGTCGGCGCAGGCCCCGGGGGTGGTCGGGGGAGTCGTCGGCGGCGTGGTGGGCGGGGTGGTCGGCGGCGTGGTCGGCGGGGTGGTGGGCGGCGTCGCCCCGGCGAACTTCACGGTGTACTTGGTGAAGTCCCAGTCGTTCTGCGCCACGCTGGAGCAGGAGCCGGACAGCCCCGGGTCCACCGGGCCCGTGCACTGCCGGTCCCGGTTGACCGACCAGTAGGTGTACCGGGCCAGGTTGTGCGCGGTGGCGAAGTCCAGCACGGCCTGGAAGTCCGCCTGCCGGAAGTACTCGGCGGCGTCGGTGCGGCCGTTCATCATCGACACGCCCTCGTGGGCGTAGGCCGTCGCCTCGGACCAGCCGAAGGTGGTCTGGAGGATCTGGTTGAACTTCACCAGCGCGTCGGTCTGCGCGGCCGCGTCGTTGAACCCGCCGTCGAACGGCATGATCGAGTAGTTGTTCGGCGTGAAGCCCTGCGACTTGGCCTCGTTCAGCATCTGGGTGCCGAACCAGCCCGTCCCCGCGTTGGTCCCGGCGGTGGTGATCGAGATGTAGAGGCCGGGGTTGTTCTGCTGGAGGATCCGGGCGGCGCCGATCTCGTTGTGGATCGCCGCGGTGTTCTCGTACTCCGGCTCCTCCAGGTCGAAGTCGATCGCCTTCAACTGGTACTTGGTGATCACCTTCTGGTACCCGGCGGCGGTCGCCTCCGGCGTGCCGCAGACCTGGCCGAGCTTGGTGCCGCCGTACCCGCCGACCGACACCGAGACGTCCCCGCCCTTGCCGCGGATGGTCTGGATGACGCCGGGCATGGTGGTGTCGGTGTCGATCGAGGAGGTGCCGCCCCAGGCCGGTGAACAGCTGCTGCCCTGGGCCAGGATGAACGCCAGCTGGAAGGCCTTCTGTCCGGTGGCGTCCATCACCGCCGCGGCGTCCGGCGGGCTGTTGTCCTCGGGCATCAGGTAGGGCGCCGAGGCGTACCAGTTGCTGCCGAGGCCGGTCGTGGTGTCGGCGGCGGCGGAGCCGGTGTTCGCGAGCGCGGCGACACCGCCGGCGACCAGGCCGAGCACCCCGGCCACGGCGGCGGCGACCCGGCGCGGGCGGCGGCGCGGGTTCCGGGGGGCGGGGTGTGGGGGAAGTGCGCGTTCCATCGAGGGCCTTTCCAGGCGGGACGGCAGTGGGGGAGGGGCTGCTCACGCCGGAGGTGGGGGTGGCGCGCAGACCGAACGGGCCTTCGGCAGGGGGTAGTTGCCGAAGACTGTCACTGGTATAGACCTGTCGAGGAAGGGTGGTCAACCCCAAAATGGTCAAGCCGGGGCCCGGCGTCGGCGGTGGGCCGGGCGCCGAACGGGCTCCCCGTCAGGCGCGCGCCGCCACGCGGACCCCGCTGCCCGCTCCCCGCGCGGCGTCACCCGCTCCCTGCGCGGCGCCCACCGCCGCCAGCAGCCCGCCGACCGCCGGCGACCACGGGCGGCTGGTCGGCCCGGTGAGCGTGAGCGTGCGGTGGACGGCCGGCCGGATCGGGACGAGCACGCAGTCGGCCGGGAGCATGGTCAGCGCCAGCGCGGGCATCACCGAGACCCCGACGCCCGCGTGCACCATGCCGATGAGCGTGTTGAGGTCGCGGATGCGGTGCCGGGGGGTGAAGCGGGTGCCGGCCCGGCGGAAGGCCTCGCGGATGTGCCGTTCACAGCCGCCCTCGGAGAGCAGGAAGTCGTCGTCCTCCAGGTCGGCGACGTGGATGGTCTCCTGTCCGGCGAGCGGGTGGTCGCGGCGCAGCAGCGCGTGCATGGAGTCGGCCCCGAGCGCGACCGCCCCGGGCGGGAGCGGCCCGGGGTCGACCAGGACGGCGGCGTCGACGGTGCCCGCCTCCAGCCAGGTGGCGAGCTCGTCGTCCTCGCCCTCGAAGACCCGGACGGTGACCTGCGGGTAGGCGGCCTTCCAGTCCCGGAGCAGCCCGGGCAGCAGCGCCTGGCAGACGGTGGTCGGCGCGGCCAGCCGCACGGTGCCGACGGGGCCGCCGGAGTGCCGGGTGGCGATGGCGCGCACGGCGGCGGCGGAGGCGACGGCGGTGCGGGCGTGCGGGAGGATCTGCTCGCCCAGGGGAGTGGGCCGGGCCGGGGTGCCGCGCAGCAGGACGGGCGCGCCGAGGGTCCGCTCCAGCGCGGCGACGGCGTGCGAGACGGCGGACTGGCTGATGCCCAGTTCGTCGGCGGCCGCGCCGAACCCCCCGGTGTCGGCGACCGCGACCAGCGCCCTGAGCTGGGCCAGGTTGACCTCCGACGCCATGAGACTTCCTCATCCATCCGGCACTGCCACTTGTTGGACTCATGCTCTGCCGCCGGGCCACCCTCTGTCCAGACGGGATCCCAGACGGGACCCCAGGCGGGACCTGCGGCGGGACCCGAGACTGGACCCTGGACGGGACCGGGACGGAACCCGACACGGAACCAACGGGACGAAGATGGAGGTGGTCCGGGTGCGGCGCTGGTTGCCGGGCTTCGTGGCGCTGTCGGCGATCTGGGGCGCGAGCTTCGCGCTGATCAAGGTGGCGGTGGAGGCGGGGGTGCCGCCGCTGTGGGTGGCGCTGTGGCGCTGCGCGCTCGGGGCGGTCACGCTGTGGACGATCCTCGTGCTGCGCCACGAGCGCGTCCCCCGCGACCGTGCGCTCTGGGGGCACTCCGCCGTGGTCGCGGTGCTCCTCAACACCGTGCCGTTCACGCTGTTCTCGTTCGGCGAGACCCGGGTCAGCTCCGTCCTCGCCGGGGTGATGAACGCGACCACCCCGCTGTTCACCCTGCTGTTCACCGTCCTCACCGTCGCCGAGGAGCGCCGCCCCGGCGCCCGCCGGCTCTCCGGACTCGCCCTCGGCTTCGTCGGCGTGCTCACCGTGCTCGGGGTCTGGCGCGGCATCGGCTCCGGCGAGGCCGCCGGCGGCCTCGCCTGCCTGGCCGCCGCCTGCTGCTACGGCGCGGGCTTCGCCTATCTGCGCCGCTTCCTCTCCGGCCGGCCGGAGTCGGTGGTCACCCTCTCCGCCGTCCAGATCGCCTGCGCCACCGCCGAGTTGGCCGCCATCGCGCCGTTCGCCGCGGGCGCCCCGCACTGGCCGGGGGCGGGCGCGGCCGGCGCCCTGCTGGTGCTGGGCGCGGTCGGCACCGGCCTCGCGTACCTGCTCAACCTCGGGCTGGTCCGCACGGCCGGCACCGCGGTGGCCTCCGCCGTCACCTACGTCATGCCGCTGTGGTCCACGGCCCTCGGCGCGGCCTTCCTCGCCGAACCCGTCGGCTGGAACGCCCTGGCCGGCGGCGTCCTGGTGATCGCCGCCGTCGCCCTGACCCGCCCCCGGCCCGTACCCCGCCCGGCCGGCTCCGCCGCCGCCACGCCCGACGCCCCGAGGCCTGGTCAGAGGGTTCGTTAGAGTGACCGGGTGAACGAGGAGGAGCAGCAGCCGACGGCCGTCTGGGCCGCGCTGCGAGCCCACCCGCTGCGCTTCCCCGTCACCCCGTGGGTGCCGCGCTGCTGGGCGTACCTGCTCGGCGGCGCGCTGCTGGGCCCGCTGCTGCTGGCCGCCCTGGCGGTGCTGCTGGTGCTCGGGCTGGGCCTGTCCGTGGTCGGGGTCGGACTGCCGGTCCTCCTCGCACTGGCCCTCGCGGGCATCCCCGCCGCCGCCCTCGAACGCCGACGGCTGCGGCTGGTCGAACCGGCACCGCTGCCCGACCCGCACCGTCCGCTGCCCGGCGCCGGCCGCCGCGCGAGGCTGCGGACCCGCCTGCGCGAGCGCGCCACCTGGCGCGAGCTGGCCCACACCGCGCTCACCGCCACGGCCCTCGCCGCCGCCGCGCTCGGCTTCAGCGCCGTGCTGCTGTTCTGTGCCGCCCTGGTCGTCTCCCCGGTGATCGTCTGGGCGCTGGCTCCCGAAACCGTCATGATCATCCCCGGCCGGGCGGTGTCCGGGCCGCTCGCCGCCCTGCCGTTCAGTGCCGCCGGGCTCGCCGGGCTCCTCCTCTGCGCCTACGCCGGCGCCCTGCTGACCACCGCCCAGGTGGCCCTCGCCCGCCTCCTGCTCGGGCCCCGCGAGGAGGACACCGGCCGCCAGGTCCTCGAACTCACCCGCTCCCGGGCCCGGCTCGCCGACGCCTTCGAAGCCGAACGCCGCCGCATCGAACGCGACCTGCACGACGGCGCCCAACAGCAGCTCGTCGCGCTCAGCATGACCCTCGGCCTCGCCGACCACGCGCTGCGCGACGGCAGCGCCCAGTCCGGCGACCGGGCCACCGCCCTGGTCGCCCGGGCGCGCGGCGAAGCCCGGCAGGCCCTGGAACAACTGCGCGGCCTGGTCCGCGGCATCCACCCCCAGGTGCTCACCGACCACGGCCTCGCCGCCGCCGTCGCCGAGGTCGCGCTGCGCCACCCCATCCCGGTCCGGTCCGACTTCGACCTCCCCGGCCGGCTGCCCGCCCCCGTCGAGACCACCGCCTACTTCACCGTCACCGAAGCGCTCACCAACGCCGCCAAGCACAGCGGCGCCGCCGCGATCACCGTCAGCGGGTGTATCGCCGACGGCCGCCTGGTGCTCCAGGTGACCGACGACGGCCACGGCGGGGCGGACCCGGCCGCCGGGGCCGGACTGCGCGGACTCGCCGACCGGGTGGCACTCCTGAAAGGACGGCTCATGGTGACCAGCCCGACGGGCGGCCCGACCACGCTGCGGCTGGAGGTCCCGTGCTCCGGATCGTGATCGCGGAGGACGCCGTCCTGCTGCGCGCCGGACTCGTCGAACTCCTCACCCTCGGCGGCCACCGGGTGACCGCCGCCGTCGGCGACGCCCGCGCCCTCGCCGCCGCCGTCGACACCGAACGGCCCGACGCCGTCATCACCGACGTCCGGATGCCGCCCGACTTCTCCGACGAGGGCCTGCGCGCCGCCCTCGACCTGCGCGAACGCCACCCGGGCCTGCCCGTCCTGGTGCTCTCCCAGTACGTCGCCACCCCGTACGCGACCCGCCTGCTCGCCGCCGCCGGCGCCCAACCCGCCGGCCTCGGCTACCTCCTGAAGGACCGCGTCGGCGACGTCGCCGACTTCCTCGACGCCCTGCGCCGGGTCGCCGCCGGCGAGACCGTCATCGACCCCGACGTGGTCCGCGTCCTGCTGCGCCAGCAGTCCGCCGAGCGCCCCCTCACCCGCCTGACCCCCCGCGAACGCGAAGTCCTCGCCCTCATGGCCGAGGGCCTCAACAACCAGGCGATCGCCACCCGGCTCACCATCACCGAGGCCTCGGTGGTCAAACACTGCGGCAACATCTTCATGAAGCTCGACCTCGACCCCACCGAAGGCAACCGCCGCGTCCTCGCCGTCCTCGCCCACCTCCGGGCGGCGTAGGGCGGGCCCGGCACCACGCCGGGCGTCAGCGCAGACCGAGACAGGGCAGCCAGGCCCGGGAGGCGTCGTGGCCCGCGGTGAGCAGGGCGCACAGCGGGCCGGCCGCGCCCCCGAGCAGGCCCATCCCTTCCGCGCCCAGGGCCTCCACCTCGGGCAGGCGGGCCCTCAGGTGGGCGAGCAGGCGGGCCCTCAGCGCGGCCGCGGCGGGCAGGCCGGCATGGTGGGCGAAGGCGTCGGCCACCGCCAGCACGCCCGAGGCGCCGTGGCACAGGGCCAGCAGGTCGCTCGCGCGGTCGCCGAAGAGGTGGAACCGCTCGTCGTACCGGTCGGCGAGCGTGCCGAAGGCCGCTGCGGCCCAGGTGGCCGTCTCCCGGTCGCCCGTCGCGTCGGCCGCGTCCCACAGCGCCCAGGACACTCCGGGGGTGCCGTAGCACCAGGCCTGGCGGGCGCGCGCTCCGGCGGGCGGCGGGCCGTCGAGCCCGGTGCCGTCCCAGGTGCGGATGGAGCGGGCGTCGTCGAAGGACTGCCGCACCAGCCACCCGGTCGCGCGGCGCAGGGCGGAGGTCAGGCCGGGGTGCGGTCCGAGGTGGCGTACGGCTGCGGTGAGTGCGACGACGACTCCCGCGGCGCCGTGGCCCGTGCCGGTGTTGATCCGGCCGTCGAGCCAGCCCAGGTGCGGGTGGCCGGCGTACTGGCCCGTCCGCAGCCGGGGCAGCTCGTCGGCGTCGCACAGCCGGGCCAGGTGGTCGGCGTACGGGCCGAGTTGGGCCGGTGTCGGGCGGGTGCCCGTGCTCAGGGCGAGCAGGGTGCCGGAGGGGCCGACGATGAGGTCGTAGTCCGGGAAGGCGACCTGCTCGCAGCGCCAGTCGAGGGCCGGCGCGGTGCGGACCAGGTGGTCGCGGAGCCGGTCGGCGGCCCGGTGCAAGTCCGGGTGGACCAGGGCTCCCAGGCGCAGGCCCGCCAGCGTTCCGGCCAGTCCGCCGTCGTAGAGCCCGCAGTGGCCCGGCCCCTGGCCGGCGGTGCGGGCCCACACCGCCACGGCACGGGCCGCGGACCGTTCGGCCTCCGGCCCTCCGGAGGCGTGCAGCAAGGACGCCAGGACGGGGATGCCCGGATCGGAGGGGTGCTCGGCGCCCGCCGGGCTCTCGCGGGGCCGGGCGGACCAGGCGTCGAGGAGCCGGACGGCGAGTCCGGTGACGGCGGTGCCGGTGCTCTCAGTGCTCTCGGTGTTCGCGGCGTTCGCGGTGTGCTGCGGCACGGTGGCTCCTCGGGAACGACGGGTCGGCACTCCGCCCGGCCTGGAGGGGCCGGGCGGAGTGCCGGTGGTGACGGCCGTCAGGGGCCGCTGTCCGGGTGGCCGTCCGAGGGCGTGCCCTCGGACGGCCTGGCGGGAGATCAGCAGAACAGGCCGCTACAGAGCAGCACCGTGTCGCAGATCAGGACGGTGCAGACGCCGCTGCAGCCGCCGCTGCTGGCCTCGGGGGTCGGCAGGGTGGTCTCGGTGATGCGCGCGTCCAGGTCGCCGATGAGGGCGTCGAGGTCGGTGAGCGCCGTGATGTCGGGCATGGTTGTCCTCCTTCAGGAGCGGTGATGGGTGGAGACCGCCCCGGTGGCCCGCCCGCGAGGGGCGGGCGCACCGGGGACGTCGGGTTCGCCGCGCAGTGCGGCGGCGGCGGGCTCCGCGAGTTCCTCGGCGCCCTGGTCGAACGGAAGTCTGAGCAGCAGCTGGGCGGCGACGGCGGCACCGCCGTGCACGGGGTCGTGGAGCAGCAGGCCGCCCGGGTCGGGGAGCATCTCCTCGACCAGCAGGTCCGCACCGGGGTGGCGCGCGCAGATCCGCTCCAGCAGCGGGACCGCGGTCAGCGCCGCGAAGTCCACGGGCACCGGTTTCGGCTGGGGTACGGCCCGGACGAACGCGAAGCGCGGCAGCCCGGCGCAGCGCCCGAGGGCGGCGAGGGCGCGCACCTTGGTCAGGTCGCCGTCGCCGGGCCGCCACAGCAGGGCCGCCGGCACGCGCCAGACCGCGGGGCTGATGACCAGGGCGCCGCCGCCGACGGTCACCCGGGGCAGTCGGTCCGTGTCGGGGAACGCCTCGGCCAGGCCGTCCAGGCGGATCAGGCGCGAGCCCGCCGGGTGGCCGGCGGCCAGCAGCAGCCGGACCAGGACGTCGTACGGCGGCAGGGGCGTACGGGTGGCGTGGTGGACGGGCAGCAGCCGGCACCCGTCGGCCTCGGCGATGATCCGCGGGCCGACCCGTCGCAGGGTGATGCGCTCCAGCGGCAGGTAGCGGGCCGTCAGGCCGTTCGCTCCCTGGTACGGCAGGGGATCGGGATCCCCCGTCCACCAGTCGGTGATGACCGGCCGCCGTACGGCGTTGGCGGCGCGCCCGGCCAGCGGCGGCACCAGCAGTTCGACGAAGCGCGCCCCGGACAGCCGCTCGACGGAGGCGAGGAAGGCCCGGTAGCTCCGGAGGTTGTCGTAGCCGCCGTGCAGGGTGTGGAGCGCGTCGGCGAACCGGGCGTCCAGCACGCCCGCCGGTGAGGCGGTCTCCAGGACCGCGACCGGGCCGGGGCCCGGCAGCGGACGCAGCAGGCAGTCCAGGGGCCAGGGCGGCAGCGCGGTCGTGGCCGGGGGCGCCCCGAGCGTGTCCAGCAGGTCGTCGTCCAGGTCCACCGGTCCGCTGCCGGCCCGGGCGGACAGGTGGGCCAGCAGCCTCGCATAACCGGAACCGGAGGTCTCGGCGGGGTGCCAGCCCGCGTACCGGCGCGGGGGCTGGGGCGGCGGCGGGCAACTGCCGTCGGGCAGGTGGCGCGCGAGGATCTCGCCGAGCGGGCACGGCCGTTCGGTGAGCTCCGCGAGCTCCGCCGGCAGCCGGTGCGGGTCCGGCCCCGCGAGCCGGTCGGCTTCCCGCAGCCACGCCACGCGGGCGGCGGTGCCGAGGCCCTGCTGCACCTGGCGGGCGGCTGCTCCGGAGACGGCCGAGGCTATGGTGCGGTAGGAGTCGGTGAACCACGGCCGGGAGTCGTCGGCGGGGGCGGCGGAGCCGGTGGTACGGAGCGCGGGTGCGGGTATGGGCGCGAGTATGGCGGAATCGGCGCTCGGTGCAGGTGCTGGAAGCGGTGCCGGTGCCGGTTGCGGAAGGGTGCCGCGTGCGCGGACGTCCTCGGCGGCGAGCCAGCCCGTGGTGCGGCGGCGCGGGGCCGCGCAGGCCTGGAGCACGCCGAGTCCGAGCAGGTGCGCGAGGAAACCTCGCAGCACCGTGGGAGCGGAAGCCGCCGCCCCGGTCGCCGCCGTGCCCAGCAGAGCCGCTTCGAGGTCGCCCAACGGGCGCGGGCCGTCGGCCAGTTGAGCCAGCACGTGATCCAGGGGGAGGGAGCGCCGCAGGTCGACCTGCCGCAACCGGCCGCGGTCGTGCGGGTCGGTCACCCAGCAGCGCAGGACACCGGCGCCCGGCGCGGTGCCCGCCGGCTGGGGGAAGTGCAGCGGAGTCAGGGCCAGCACCGTGGCCGGGTCCGCCGCCCGCAGGTCCAGGGCGCCGAGCCGGGCCCGCACGCCGTGGACGTTCTCCACGGCCTCGGCCGCCACCTCGCCGAGGACCGTACCGGGCGGGACGAGCCGCAGCAGGGGGCCGTCGGCCCAGCCGCCGGCCCCGCCGCCGTTCCCGCCGCCGCTCCAGCCGCCGTTCCCGCCGTCGTTCCCGCCCGCCGGGGTGACCGGCAGCAGGGTGACCTGGCCGACCCAGCCGCGCGGGGTGGTCTTCGCCGCGGCCCGACCGAGCGCCCGCCACACGTACGCCGCCCGTTTGCGCAGCCGCTTCCCGCTCCAGGACTCGCCTGCGGCCAGCCGGCCGGCCACGTCTGCGGCGGCTCCGGGTTCCACCTCGTCCAGGAAGGCCCGCATGACGGGCGACGCGCACACCAGGGACCAGCCCAGAGCGCCCATGCGCTCGCGCTCGGCCGCCACCGCGGCCTCCAGCCGCCGCAGGGCGGCGGCCGCCGACTCGGCTTCGCCGGACAGCCGTGCGGCGTCCGCGACGAGGCCGTGGGCGGCGGGCAGCCGCCCCAGCAGCCCGCAGTCGGCCGGGCCCGGTGCGGCGCCGGAGTGCAGCCGACGGCGCACGGCCAGCACGGCGCGGCGGTCGGCGGCGGTGAGGGCGGGGTGCGGCACGACCAAGGTGCCCAGCTGCTCGGCCAGTTGGCGGGCGTGCTCCGCCCGCCGTTCGTCCTGCCGGGCGTGGTCGGCGACCTGTGCGAACAGCTCCGGGTTGCCCGCCGCCGCCCACGCTGCCAAGGGCATGCCGGCCACGCGGAGCAGTGCCGCGGCGCCCAGTTCCCGGTCCTCGGACACGTCAGGACCTCCCGTCACCGGTGAGCGCGTGGGTCAGCAGGCTCTGCCGGGCCAGGGAGAACCGCCCCCGGTTCCAGTGGAAGATGACGTAGTGGGCGGCGGCCCGGCGCGGGCCGATCACCGCCTCGCCGGACTCGAAGTAGCCGGTGCGCCAGCCCTCGGCGGCCCGGCGCACGGCGTCCCCGTGCACCTCGACCGCCGCCCGCCGGTGCGGCGGCAGCGGAGCGAGCAGGCTCTGTCCGCCGGCCCGCCAGGCCGCGAGGATGCCTGCGGCGGCGCGCCGGGTGTCCTCGTCCGGGTCGGTGCCCAGCCTGCGGCCGGCGTCGTCCTGGAGCACCTGCCAGACCCCGCGGTGCTCCCAGCCGACGATGCCGAGGCCGTCGAGGAGTTCGCCGAGGAGGTACAGGGACAACCGCCAGTCCGCGACCGCCTCCGGTCGGCCCGGCGCCGCGACGGTGTCGTGGTGATCGAGCCAGGCCAGGGAGTCCACCGTGAACAGGTCGTGGACGTGCCGCATCGATCGCGGGCCGCCGAAGAGGTAGGTCTCCGGCTCGTACCGCCCGCACAGCGGCGGTTGCGGCTGTCCGTCCACCGCGCGGAAGCGGCGGGTCAGTTCCTCGCGCAGTGCCCCGACATCGGATCGGCCCGCCTCGAACCGGACCCGCAGCCCGGGCGGTTTGTGCATGAAGAAGAAGGAGCGCGCCGCGCCGGCGGCGATCAGGTCGCGGGCCGTGTCCGCGACGGCGCGGTACGTCCGGTGCCAAGTGGCCGGGCCCGGCGCGAGGTTGATCTGCACCCAGCCGTCCTCGGGCCTGTCGTCGCGCAGCGCGGACAGCCCGGCCGTCAGGAACGCACGGCGCGCGGCCTCGTATTCGGGGCCCGCGGAATCGACCGGTACCGTTCCCCACGGAATGTCGCGAGCGTCCTGGAGGCAGTCGGCCAGCAATCGTTCGACCTCCACCATGGTGCCCACCTCCTCGTGATTTCGGCTCTACTCCTGGGGTTTCCACGGTTTGGTCAGATTGAAAAACGGAAGGCAAATATTCATATGATGAAAAAGGGTGCGCCTGCTGCGCGTAAGGGACTTCGCGCGCTGAAGGCGCATCCTGCGGGCGCATTCGACAGCCATCGCCCCCCCTGACTCGATGATCGTCCGCATGTCGGTGAGTGGGTGTCATTGTGGTTCGAACTCCCTTTGAATAAAGCGATGTTGGCGCGTCCGAAAGTGTCAGGCGAGTCCGGCGAGGGCATCCGGAACGGACCGGGTGGGGTCGAGCAGGTGGGCGAGGCGGTGGGCGGAGGCGGTCCAGGACCAGTGGGTGGTGGCCCAGTCGCGGCCGGCGGTGCCCATCCGGGCGCGGTCCGCCGGCGGGGCGAGGAGGAGCCGGGTGAGGGCGGCGGCCACGTCGGCCGGGTCGCGCCCGTCGACGACGGTGCCGGTGACGCCGTCGAGGACGGTGTCGGGGGCGCCGCCGGATCGGCCGGCGACGACGGGCAGGGCGGCGGCGGCCGCTTCGAGGTAGACGATGCCGAGGCCTTCGGCTTCGAGGCCCGCCCGGCGGGTGCGGCACGGCATGGCGAAGACGTCGGCCTCGGCGTAGTGGGCGGCGGTGGCCGCGTGGTCGAGACCGCCGGCGAATTCGACACTGCCGGGCTCGGTGCGCCGGTGGGCGAGCGCGCGCAGGCGGTCCTCGTACGGGCCCTGGCCGACGAGGACGAGGACGGTGCCGGGGACGGCCCGGCGGATCGCCGGCAGGGCGCGGATCAGGACGTCCTGCCCCTTGCGCGGGACGAGCCGGGCGACGCAGAGGATCACCGGCCCGGTGCGGGCCCGCCGGGCGCCGTCGACGCCGGGCCGGAAGCGGTCCGGGTCCACGCCCGGGACGAGGCGCGCCAATTGGGCGTCCGGGCCGAGGGCGGGGGCGATTCGGGCGCGGGTGTACTCGCCGAGGTAGGTGACGACGTCGACGCTGCGGCCTATCCGGCGCAGCAGGCGGCGGGCGCCGGGGGTCCGGGCCCACCAGATCTCGTGGCCGTGGGTGGTGGCGACGGTGCGGCGGATGCCGTCGGCCTGGCGCAGCAGGCCGGGGGCCATCGCGGCGAGCGGGGCGGCGGCGCCGAACCAGACCCGGTCGCAGCCGTGGGCGCGGGCGATCTCGGCGGCGCGGCGGGTGGCCCGGGCGGTGGGCAGCAGGGTGCGGGTCCGGTCGCGGATCACCGGGAAGGGGAGAGCGGCGTCGTGCCGATCGGCGCCCGGTTCGGCGGAGGTGTAGACCACGACGTCGGAGTGGGGCAGCCGGGTGGCCAGGGCGTGGACGAAGGTTTCGATGCCGCCTTGGCGGGGCGGGAAGTCGTTGGTGACGATGAGTGTGCTGCCCATGGGCGGGTGAGACCTCGGTTCGGTGTCGGAGAAGGGACCGGAGAAGGGACCGGCGAAGGGGTTGGAGCGGTGGTCGGAGCGGGGGTCGGAGCGGGGGAAGCGGGGAGCACCCGGGCGAGCAGGACGAGGAGGGCCGGCAGCGCGAGGTAGCCGAACCGCCCGGCGGGGGCGAGCAGGAAGGCCAGGGCGAGTCCGAGGGCGAGCCGGTCGGCGGCGGCCGCCGCGTGCCGGGGCGGGTGGGTGAGCAGGGAGGCCGCGAGGGCGAGTGCGGCGAGCAGCAGCAGGCCGACGGCCGCGTACCAGCCGGGCGGGCCGAGGTTGGCGAGCAGCCGTCCGGGCAGCGGGCTGGCGGCGGGGGTGGGCAGGTCGCCGCGGCCGGTGGGGAAGGCGAACACCTGGTGGAGCATCGGCCCGGGCGAGCGCAGGGCGCCGGGCAGGACGAGCAGGGCCGTGCCGCCCACCGCGACGGTGGCGGCGCGCAGGGCGGGGCGCCGTCCGGCGGTGGCGGCGAGCAGCGCGGTGACCACGGCGACGGCCGGCCAGGCCGTCCACTTGAGCGAGCAGGCGGCGGCGAGGGCCAGTCCGGCGGGGGCGGGGCGCCGTCGGGCGGCGAGGGTGAGTGCGAGCCAGCAGAGGCCGGTCATCGGCAGGTCGACGCCGCTGACGCAGAGCGGCAGTGCGACGACGGGCGAGGCGGTCAGCGCGGCCAGGACGGTCCGCCGGCCGACAGGTGGGGCGGTCGGCGCGGCGCGGGCGGTCCGCCGCCCGGTGGGCGCGGAGCGCAGCAGGCAGGCGAGGAACGCGGCCGCGCACCAGAGCCGCGCGTCGCCCGCCACCCGGGCGAGCGGCAGCCCGTCGAGCGGCAGCCCGTCGAGTGGCAGCCCGTCGAGTGGCAGACCATCGAGCAGGGCCCGGGGCAGTCCGAGGAGCGCCATCCCGGGCAGGTACGGGGTGTACTCGGCCACCGTCCTGGGCTCGGCGAGGTACGGCGTCCCGGTGTGCAGCAGCAGGGCCCCGGAGCGTTCGATCACCCCGACCTCGCTCTGCCCCTGGCCGGTCAGCACGAGGGCGAGCAGTGGTACGGCGACGGCCCCGGTGAGCGCGAGGGCGATGGACAGCGGCCGGCCCCGGCGCGTCGGCAGGAGGGCGGCGAGCGCCGCCAGCAGGTAGCCGACGGCGGCGCAGACGCCCCAGGCGCGGTGCGGGCCGAGGTCGGAGAGCAGGGGGAAGGCCCCGGCCCACCCGGCCGCGAGGAGCCATCCGCCGCACCACGCGGTGGCGTGCCGCCGGTCTGGGGAGTCGTGCCGATTCATCACCCGTTCATTGCATCGTCGCAGGTCAGCCTGGTCATCACGGTCAGGTCGAGTCCTCTGGTCGGGTTTCCCCTACCATCCGTCAGGGCCTTCGCCCGGAGACCTTCGCATCCGATCTGACGTTCGGTGTTCGCTGGATTACGGAAAGTGCCCGCGCTCCCGCTATCGTGTCGGCGTGGTGAGGTCGTGGGATGCGGCAGTGGAGCGGGCGCAGGACCGGCTGGCGGCGGGGCCGCGGCTGCGGGCGGTCGCCGAGGGGGACGAACGGCGGTTCGCCCTCTGGGACTTGGCGTCCCTGGTGGAGGGTGAGCTGGGGGAGCTGGTGGCCCCGGACGCGCTGACGCCGGAGGCCGAGCGCCGGTGGCGCGAGCGGCTGGGGGAGAGCGGCCGGGAGTGGCCCGGCGGCGAGCTCTACCGGCGCCGCTACTGGGTGCTGGACGAGGGCGGCGCCGTGGCCGGCACGGTGGCGGTGGACAACTGGACCAAGGGGCCCGGCCAACTGGCCGTCTCCTCCCTCTACTTGATTCCGGAGGCGCGCGGCCGGGGGCTGGCCGCCGGGGCGCTGGACGAGGTGTACGCGGCGGCCGCCGCAGAGGGCCTGCCCGGCTTCCGGCTGGAGGCGCACTGGTCCTGGCAGCACGCCGTCCGCTACTACCTGCGCCGCGGCCTCTGGGTGGTCGGCTGGAAGCGTTCGCTGGCCCTGGCCCGGATGCCGCAGCTCCCGCCGTACCGGGTGTGCGAGGAGGGCGGCTGGCTGCACCTGCTGGTCGCGGACCGGGGCTGGGGCTGGGTGCCGATGCTCGCCGCCGGCTGCGAGGGCCGCTGGCTGCGGCTGGACGAGACGCCCGACTACCGGGCGGCCGACGGCTGGGTGCACGAGTACGCGCGTTCGACCCTGGCACTGCATCTGGCGCTCGCGGGCCGGCCGCTGGTGCGCGGCCCGCAGTGGTGGGCGGAGGCGTGGCGGTGGTCGGACGCCGGGGAGCCGGAGGGGCTGGCCTACAAGATCGAGTACTTCGAGCAGCTGGCCCTGGCGGCGGGCCGCGAGGTGGTCAGCCCGTACCGCCCGGCGGCGACCCAGGCCCCGGCGGCCCCGGCCCCGCCCCCGGCGCCGAGAGCGGAGGCCCCGGTGGCGGCCGTGCCGGGGCTGGCAGACTCGGGGGATGGCTGAGATCGAGATCGACGGCGCGCCGCCCGACCCGGCGCGGCTGGCCGCACTGGGGCTGCTGAACTACGGGCACTTCACCACCCTGCGCGTCGAGGCGGGCCGGGTCCGGGGCCTGGCGCTGCACCTGGACCGGCTGGTCCGGGACTGCGGGGTGCTGTTCGCCGCCGAGTTGGACCGGGCGGCGGTGCGGGAGCGGATCCGCGCGGTGCTGCCCGCCGACGGCGCGCCGGTGATCGTCCGGGTGACGGTGTACGACCCGGAGCTCGGCCTGGAGCGCCCCGGCGGCCCGGCGGTGCCCCGGCTGCTGCTGACCACCCGCCCGGCGGCAGTGGCCGCGCCGGCCCCGTTGCGGGTGCGCACGGTCGGGTACCGGCGGGAGCTGCCGGAGGTGAAGCACGTCGGCCTGTTCGGCCTGGTCCACCACCGCAGGCGGGCCCAACTCGACGGCTACGACGACGTGTTGCTGGTGGAGCCGGACGGCGGCGGGGTGGTCGAGGGCGCCACCTGGAACGTCGGCTTCCTCGACGGCCGCCGACTGGTCTGGCCGGACGGCCCGAGCCTGCCCGGGGTGACCGCCGCGTTGCTGGCCGGCGCGTACGGCGGGCCGCAGTCGCGCGAGCGGGTGGACGCGTCCGGGCTGGGCCGCTTCACGGCGGCGTTCGCGGTGAACGCGGGTGTCGGCGTCCGGCCGCTGGCCGCGGTCGACGGTACGGCCTTCGACCCGGCGCACCCCGTGCTCGCCGAACTCGCCGCCGCCTACGGGGAGATCGCCGCCGACCCGGTGTGAGCCCGCCCGGCGCCGGCCCGCAGGCCCCCGGAGGGGGGTGGGGATATCCCCACCCCCGGTCCGCCAGCGGCCTCCATGGTCCGCCGGCCTGGCCTTTTCTAACGTGGAACCCGTCGACGACCACCGACGATCCCCGAAGGAAGGCCCACCCATGGCACGCCGCCACGACCGCCCATCGACCGAGCCGTACGCCGCCGGACCGCACGCCGCCGGACCGTACGCGACGGGGGCGTACGGCGGCGGCCCGTACACCGAGCAGGGCGCCCGTCCGGCGATCGAGCTGCGCGGGGTGCGCCGCACCTACGGCCGCGGCGCCGAGACCGTGCACGCGCTGCGCGGGATCGACCTGGCGCTGGCCCGGGGCACCTTCACCGCCGTGATGGGCCCGTCCGGCTCCGGCAAGTCGACCTTCCTGCAGTGCGCGGCGGGCCTGGACAAGCCCGACCAGGGGGAGATCCGCCTCGGCGGCGAGGACATCACCCGGCTGAGCGAGGACCGGCTCACCAAGCTGCGCCGCAGCCGGATCGGCTTCATCTTCCAGTCCTTCAACCTGCTGCCCTCGCTGACGGTGGAGCAGAACGTGCTGCTCCCGCAGCGGCTGGCGGGCGAGCGCCAGGATCGCGCCCGGGCCCGGGAGCTGCTGGCCCAGGTCGGCCTCGGCGAGCACGCCAAGCGGCGGCCCGGCCAGCTCTCCGGCGGCCAGCAGCAGCGGGTGGCGATCGCCCGCGCGCTGATCACCGACCCGGACGTGGTGTTCGCCGACGAGCCGACCGGCGCGCTGGACACCCGCACCGCGCACGAGGTGCTGGGCCTGCTGCGGCGCGCCGTGGACGACCTGGGCGCGACGGTGGTCATGGTGACCCACGACCCGGTGGCGGCCTCGTTCGCCGACCGGGCGCTGTTCCTGGCCGGCGGCGCGCTCGTCGACGAGCTGCACCACCCGCAGGCGCAGGCCGTCGCCGACCGGATGGTCTCGCTCACCGCCCGCCCGGTGGGGGTCGCGGCGTGAACGGGCGGCGTGGACCGATCGACGAGTGGAACGGGGCAGGGGCATGAGCAACGGACTGGCGCGCGCCTCGGTGCGCTTTCGACCCGCCTCCTTCGTGGGCACCCTGGTCGCCCTGGTGCTGGGCGCCGCCGTGGTGGTGGCCTGCGGCGTGCTGCTGCAGACCGGACTGACCGCGAGCGTCGCACCGCAGCGGTACGCGGGCACCCCGGTGGTGGTCGCGGCCGACCCGATGGTGCGGATCACCGCCAAGGTCGGCCGCGACACCGAGACCAGGGAGCAGACCACCCCCGAGCGGGCCCGGACGGACGCCGCCCTGGTGGGCCGGATCGCCGCACTGCCCGGGGTCGCCGCGGCCCGCCCGGACAGCGCCTTTCCGCTGCCGGCCGGCACCGGCACCCCCGCCCTGACCGGCCGGGGCTTCGCCGCGCTCGGCATCGCCGGCCCGGCCGACCAGTTGGTCGAGGGCCGTGCGCCCGGCGCCGACGAGGTGGTGCTGGACGCCGACACGGCGCGCGCCGCCCACCTCGCGCCCGGCGCGAAGCTCACCCTCACCGCCCCCGGCGGCACCGGCGACTACCGGGTCTCCGGCCTGGCCGCCGCCCAGTCGGCCGGCCCCACCGCCTGGTTCGCCGACGCCACCGCCGACCGCCTCTCCGGCCACCCCGGCCGGATCGACGCGATCGCCGTCCAGCCGCGCGAGGGCGTGGACCGCGCCGCGCTGGTCGCGCAGGTCCGCCAGGCCCTCGACGCCCAGGCCCCCGCCACCAAGGCCGCAGGCACCCAGGCGGCGGACGCCAAGGCTGCCGGCACCCAGGCCGCAGGCACCCCGGCCATCGGCCTTGAGACCAAGGCCGAGAACGGCGGCGCCAAGGTCTTCACCGGCGACGGCCGCGGCACCGTCGAACAGCCCGCCATCGGCGAGGCCCGCACCCTGCTGATGGGGCTCGGCGGCAGCTTCGGCGGCTACGCCACCATGACCGCGATCTTCGTCGTGATGAGCACCGTCGCCCTGGCCACCGGCCAGCGCGCCCGCGAGTTCGCCCTGCTGCGCGCCATCGGCGCCACCCCGCGGCAGATCCGCCGCACCATCGCCACCGAGGCGATGCTGGTCGCGCCGGTCGCCGGGGCGCTCGGCATCCTGCCCGGACTGGCCCTGGCCCGCTGGTGGTTCGACGAACTGACCTCGCGCGGCGCCGTGCCGCAGGGCGTACGGCTGGACGTCGGCCCGCTGCCGATGCTCGCCGCCGTCCTCATCTGCACCCTCGCCGCGCTGACCGCCGGCTTCCTGGCCGCCCGCCGCCCCGCCAAGCTGCGCCCCGGTCAGGCGCTCGGCGCGGCCGCCGTCGAACCGGGCCACCCCGGCGTGGTGCGGACCGTCTTCGGGCTGCTCTTCGCCGCCGGCGGCGTGGCGGCCGCCGCCTTCGCGGCCGCCCTGGACGGCATCAACGCCGCCAACACCGCGCTCGGCGTGGTCATGTGCTTCATGCTGGCCGTCGCGCTGCTCGGCCCCTGGGTGGCGCGGGTCGCCGCCGCGGTGCTCGGCGCCCCGCTGCGGGCCGGCGGTGCCCCCGGCTCGCTGGCCGCCGACAACACCCGCGCCAACGCCCGCCGGCTGGCCTCCGCGATCACCCCGATCGTGCTGGTCACCGCCTTCTGCGGCACCCTGCTGTTCCTCCAGAGCACCATCAGCCACGCCACCGGCGCGAACGTGCGGGACGGCATCGTCGCCGACCACGTGATCGGCTCCACCGGCCCCGGCCTGCCCGCGGGCACCGCCGCCCGGGCCGCCAAGGTGCCCGGTGTGGACGCTGCGGTCGGCGTGCTGCGCACCGCCGCCGTGTACACCCACGACATGCAGCTCGGCTCCGCCACCGCGCTCGGCGTCGACGGCGACCCGGCCCGGCTGTCCCGGGTGCTCGACCTGGGTGTGCGCAGCGGTTCGCTCGCCGACCTGGGCCGCGCCGCCGACACCGTCGCCCTGGACGCCACGCTGGCCGACGCCCTGGACGTCAAGGTCGGCGACCGGGTGCCGCTGCGGCTCGGCGACGGCACCCCGGTGCAGCCCGCCGTGGTCGCCGTCTACGACCGCGGGCTCGGCTTCGGCCAGGTGCTGCTGCCCCGGGCGGTCGTCGCCGGGCACGTCACCGCCGGGTACGACAGCCAGGTGCTGGTCGCCGACGCGCCGGGCGCCGACCGTACGGCGGTGGCGGCCGCGCTGGCGGGCCTCGCGGGCCCCGGCGGGGCGACCGTGACCGACCGGGCCGGATTCGTCGCCCAGTCCGACAAGATGATGGAGCTGAATGCCTGGGCCAACACCGTGATGGCCGGCGTGCTCGGCGGGTTCGCCGCCGTCACCGCCGTCAACACCCTGGTGATGACCGTCCTCGACCGGCGCCGCGAGGTCGCCCTGCTCCGACTGGCCGGCACCACCCGGCGCCAGGTGCGCGGCATGATGCGCTGGGAGGCGCTGCTGGTCGCCGCGACCGGCCTGGTGATCGGCGGGGGGATCGCCTGGATCGCCCTCGTCCCGATCGCCCGGGGCGTCGCCAACTCCTCCCCGTACATCCCGCCGGCGCTCGCCCTGCCGCTGGCCGCCGGAGCCGTCCTGCTCTGCCTCGGCGCGACCGGGCTGCCCGCCCGGGCCCTGCTGCGCACCCGCCCGGTGGCGCTGGGCGCCGCCCGGCAGTAGCCGAGGCCCGTGAAAGCCCGAAGGGCCCCGTCCGGTACCGCCGGAAGGGGCCCTTCGGGCTGGTCACGGCACCTGCTTGAGGATCGCTGGACGGGCGCACCAGAGCCTCGCTCGTACGGGTGACAAAAGCCGGGCCGAGTAGGCGCAATGGGGTAGCCGGGAAAGTCCAAACCCCTTTATTGGAGCTGATCGTGATGTCGGATCAGCTACGCTCTCGCCCGCCCCGTCGGACCCGCCCGACCCGCCGAAGCAGAGAGTAGCCCGACATGAGCAGTCCTCCCGCGGCCGCCGCGCCCCGCTGGCCGCTGATCCTGCTGCGCATCACCGCGACCACCCTGGCGGTCCTGGCCCTGCTCCAGGTCATGCTGGCCGGCAGCTTCCTCAACGGCACCTACGAGTCCCTCAAGGACCACGAGGGCAACGCGATGACGCTGGCCACCGTGGTCCTCTGCCAACTGGCGGCGGCCGCGCTGGTT
The DNA here is from genome assembly GCF_042677305.1 of Kitasatospora sp. NPDC127121. NCBI lineage: Bacteria > Bacillati > Actinomycetota > Actinomycetes > Kitasatosporales > Streptomycetaceae > Kitasatospora > Kitasatospora sp. NPDC127121. The sequence goes on from NZ_JBHXTQ010000091.1 coordinate 28,736, forward strand.
CGCCGGCCCGGCCGTGGCCCGCTCTGGCCGCTGTGGACCACCGCCGTGCTGACCGTCGCCGTCGTCGGCCAGATCGCGGCCGGCTACGCGCGGTCGATCAGCGTGCACGTCACCCTCGGGGCGCTGCTGGTCAGCGGGGTCCTGTTCGGGCTGGTCGGCGCCTGGCGGCTGCCGCTGCCCGCCCGCGCGGACCACCTGCCCGAGCCGGACGGCAGCGGACGCCTGCCGCGCCCCGGCGGGCCGCTGGAGGTGTCCAAGTGAACCGTCGACGGTTCCTGGGCGTCGGCGCCTCCGTCCTCGGCGCGGGCGCGCTGGCCGCCGTCGCCGGCCCCGCCGCCGCCCGGCTGTTCGCCGAGGGCCACCCCGGCCGGCTGCTCAGCAGCGGCCTCGACCTGCCCGAGCCGTTCCAGGTGCCGCTGCCGGTGCCCGCGGTGCTCCAGCCGGTGCGCACCGACGCGACGGCCGACTACTACGAGATCACCCAACGGGTCGCCGAGCTGGAGATCCTGCCCGGCGTCAGGACCGAGGCCTGGACGTACGGCGGCACCTTCCCCGGGCCGACGGTGGTCACCCGGTCCGGCCGGGCGGCGGTGGTCAAGCACCGCAACGAGCTGCCGGTGCCGTCCGTGGTCCACCTGCACGGCGGCCACACCCCGGCCGACAGCGACGGCTACCCCGTCGACCTGCTGCTGCCGGTCGGCTCCTCCGGCGCGGGCCAGGGGGCGGCGGGCATGCAGGGGATGTCCGACATGCCCGGCATGGCGGGGATGGGCCACGAGGCCGGGCGCACCGCCGAGGGCGAGCGCACCCACACCTACCCGGGCAAGCAGCGCGCCGCCACCCTCTGGTACCACGACCACCGGATGGGCTTCACCGGCCCCGGCGTCTGGCGCGGCCTGGCCGGCTTCCACCTCGTCCACGACGACGAGGAGAGCGCCCTGCCGCTGCCGCGCGGCGACCGCGACCTCCCGCTGATGCTCGCCGACCGCTCCTTCACCGAGGACGGCTCCTTCCGCTACCCCGCCATCGACGAGGACCTCGCCTCGCCCGGCGTCACCGACGACTACATGAACGGCGTCCTCGGCGACGTCATCCTCGTCAACGGCGCCCCCTGGCCCCGCCTCGACGTCGACCGCGCCCGCTACCGGCTGCGCCTGCTCAACGCCTCCAACGCCCGCCCCTACCGGCTCCGGCTCGACCCGCAGCCCTCCGGCGGCGACGCCCTCGTCCAGATCGGCTCCGACGGCGGCCTGCTCGCCGCCCCGATCGCCCACGACGTGCTGGAGATCGCCCCCGCCGAGCGCTTCGACATCGTCGTCGACTTCTCCCGCTACGCCCCGGGCACCTCGGTGCGCCTGCTCAACCTCTTCGGCAGCGGCCGTACGGCGGAGGTGATGCGCTTCGACGTCTCCGGCAAGAAGGTCGGCGACGACTCGACCGTGCCCGACAAGCTGTCCGCGATCGAGGAACTGGACGCCTCCGCCGTCGACGTCACCCGCAAGTTCGTCTTCCGGCGCAGCGGCAGCTACGGCTGGACCATCAACGGCGACCTGTACCGGCCCGGCCGAGACCTCGCCCGGCCCGCCCTCGGCAGCACCGAGCGGTGGCGCTTCACCTCCGACCTGCACCACCCCGTCCACGTCCACCTCAACCAGTTCCAGGTGCTCAGCCGCAACGGCCGCGACCCGGGCCCGTACGACGGCGGCTGGAAGGACACCGTCGACCTGCGCCCGGCCGAGGCGGTCGAGGTCCTGGTGCGCTTCACCGACTACCAGGGGACGTACATGATGCACTGCCACAACCTGGAGCACGAGGACATGGCGATGATGGCGGACTTCACCGTGCAGTGAGCCGGGGGCCGGGGGCCGGGGGGCTTCGTCCGGCGGGCTTCATCCGGTCGGCCGAGTGCCGGAGGGCGCGCGGTGCGCGTTCCGGCACTCGTGGCCTAGCGTCGCGGGGAGACGCACCCCGCCCGCCGTTTCGCCGTTTCGTCTCCCCGCCGTCCCCGCCGTCCCCGCCGTCCCGCCGACCGAGGAGCCGCGCATGACCACCCCCGCCGAACGCCGCCGGCACGGCCGGGCCGCCCGTGACCGCGTCTCCCGCTCCGCCCACGGGCGGTGGATCCCCGCCGCCGACCGGCCCGACCCGGTCGAGGTGCTGGTACGCCAGGGCGAGGGCCGGGTCGCCCGGCTGCTGCCGATCCGCTACGGGCGGATGGCCGACACTCCCTTCGCCTACCTGCGCGGCGCCGCCGCCGTCATGGCCGCCGACCTCGGCGCCGTCCCCGACACCGGCCTCACCGTCCAACTCTGCGGCGACGCCCACCTGGTGAACTTCGGCTTGTTCGCCTCGCCGGAACGCGCCCTGCTCTTCGACGTCAACGACTTCGACGAGACCCACCCCGGCCCCTTCGAGTGGGACGTCAAACGGCTGGCCGCCAGCATCGCCGTCGCCGCCCGCGACCACGGACAGGACGAGGACCGCGCCCACCGCGCCGCCCGCACCGCCGTCCAGGGCTACGCCACCGCCATGCGCCGCCTCGCCGGGCTCGGCGAACTCGACGTCTGGTACTCCCGGATCGACGCCGGCGACCTGCTGGCGCTGCTCCGCAAACCCCGGCAGCGCAAGCGCGCCGAGGCCGACCTCGCCCAGGCCCGCCGCCGCACCAGCCTGCACGCCTTCGGCAAGCTCACCGAGGAACGCGACGGGCAGCGGCGCATCATCAGCGCGCCACCGCTCATCGAACCGCTGAAGAAGAACGAACTGCGCGACATCGGCAAGGTGTTCAGCGACTACCGGGCCGCCCTCGCCGAGGACCGTCGCGTCCTCCTCGACCGCTACCGCTTCGTCGACGCGGCGATGAAGGTCGTCGGTGTCGGCAGCGTCGGCACCCGCTGCTACATCGTCCTGCTGGAGGGCCGGGACACCCGCGACCCGCTGTTCCTCCAGCTCAAGGAGGCCGGGCGGTCCGTCCTGGAGGACCACCTGCCGCCCACCCGGGTCGACGCCGAGGTCTCCGTCCACCGCGGCGGGCGCCGTGTCGTCACCGGCCAGCACCTCATGCAGGCCGCCGGCGACATCTTCCTCGGCTGGACCGCCGGCCCCGCCGGGCGCCACTTCTACGGCCGCCAACTGCGCGACATGAAGGGCTCGGTCGAGGTCGCCGACCTGGCCCCGTCCGGCCTGCGCGCCTACGCGGACCTGTGCGGCCGCACCCTGGCCCGCGCCCACGCGCGCACCGGCGACCGCCTCGCCATCGCCGGCTACCTGGGCGGCGCGGACGCCTTCGCCGAGGCGATCGCCGACTTCTCCGTCCGGTACGCCGACCAGACGGCGCTCGACCACGCCGAACTGGTCGCCGCGATCGACGCCGGCCGGATCGTCGCGACCCCGGGGGTCTGAGCACGGCGCGCCCCCGGGGAGCGCTCCGGGTACGGGGGTGCGGAAAACGGGTTGCCCCGGCGGGCGCGGTCGGCGTTGGCTGGCCCGCATGACCGAACTGCGCACCGACCGCCTGCTCCTGCGCCCCTGGCGGGCCACCGACCTCGCACCCTGGGCCGCGATGAACGCCGACCCCGAAGTCCGCGAGCACCTCGGGGACGTCCTCACCCGCGAGCAGTGCGACGCCTCGGTGGCGCGCTTCGAGGCCGAGACCGCGGCGCGCGGATACGGCTGGCTGGCCGTCGAGGTGCGCGCCACCGGCGAGTTCGTCGGCCTGGCCGGCCTCGACGAGGTCGACGAGGGCCTGCCCTTCACCGGCGTCGAGATCGGCTGGCGCCTCGCCCGCACCGCCTGGGGCCACGGCTACGCGACCGAGGCGGCCCGCGCCGTCCTCGCCCACGGCTTCGACGCCCTCGGCCTCCCCGAGATCCTCGCCGTCACCACCGCGACCAACCACCGCTCGCAGGCCGTCATGCGCCGCCTCGGCATGACGTCCGACCCCGCCGACGACTTCGAGGACCCGACCGCCCCCGAGGGCCCGCTGCGGCCCAACGTGCTGTTCCGCCTCCGCCGCGAGCAGCGGGCGGGCTGACGGCGGGCCGGGAACGAGCCGGGAACGGCCTGACGGCGGGCGCGTCCCGCGGCTCGGCGCCGTTGTCAGTGGCGTGTGGTTGGGTGATCCACATGCTGGCGATCGGGGTGCAGGAGAACGACGGGACGCGCCACCTCCGGGTGGAGGCGGCCGAGTTGGCGCGGCTGGTGCGGCGGATCGGCGCGAAGGGCGACCGCTTCCTGGTCGCCCAGCGGATACCGGACCTGCCGGACGTCTTCATCCAGGTGTGGCACGCCGAAGGCGGCGAGTACACGCTCGAACACCGCGACGGCTCCGCCGCCCGGCACTTCGAGGTTCGCACCGACGGTCCCGAGGCGGTCATCGCCGCGATGACGGGCTGGGCGCGGCACGAGCCGGGCTGGGGCGACGGCCTGGACTGGCAGCCGCTCGACCTGGGCCCGCAGCCCGAGCCCGCCCCGCCGCTCGACCTGCCCGCCGAGGACCTGCGGCAGTTGCACGACCGGCTGCGCCTCACCCTGGCCGGCGGCTACACCACCCGCGCCGAGCTCGCCGAACTCGCCGAGGACCACCTGGCCTCCGGCGACCACCGCCCGCCCTCCCGCGACCAGGCCGAGCAACTGGCCGACCGGCTCTGGCTGGAGCGCGTCGGCGAGCAGACCGGCTGGATCGGCGAGACCGACCCGGAACGCCTCACCCGGGCCTTCGCCGCCCTGGAGGAGGCCGGCATCACCGCCCGGGAGCACTTCAGCTGCTGCGGTTCCTGTGGCGACGCCGAGATCGCCGACGCCGGGGCGCCGGACGCCCGCGGCTACGTCTACTTCCATACCCAGTCCACCGACTCCGCCGCCGCCGGCCACGGCCTCGCCCTCCGCTACGGCGGCTTCGATGCCTCCCCGCTGACCACCACCGCCATCGGCCACGAGGTGGCCGCCGCGCTCACCGAGGCCGGCCTGCCCGTCATCTGGAACGCCGACCCCTCCCAAGCGATAGAGATCCGCCCGCTCCTCTGGCGCCGCCGCCTGACCGGGTGAGGCTCGCGGCTCCGACGGGGAGACGGGTGGGTCACGGCACCAGGAGGTGGAGGGCCCCGGGGGCGGCGCTCACGTCGACGGGGAGGGCCGCGATGAACTCGCCGTCGGCGTAGGCGGTGATGGCGGGGGAATCGATCCGCAGGGATGCGGTGCGGTGGGTGGTGACTTCGGGGTGGGTGGTGTGGGTGCCCTTGAAGAGGGTGGGGAAGAAGCGGGCGATGCGCAGCCGGGGCATGGCGGCGACGAGGGTGAGGTCGAGGAGGCCGTCGTCCGGGAGGGCGTCGGGGCAGATGAGCATGCCGCCGCCGTAGCTGCGGGTGTTGCCGACGGCGGCCAGGGTGAGGTCGCGTTCGATGACGGTGCCGTCGGCGAGGGTGATGCGGAAGGGCAGCGGGCGCAGGTTGGCGAACTCGGCGAGGATGGCCAGGTTGTAGCGCATCCGGCCGCGGGGCCAGCGCAGGCGGTTGGCACGGTCGCTGACCAGCGAGTCGAAGCCGGTGGCGAGGACGGAGCCGTACCAGCGGGTGGTGCCGTCGGCGGCGGTGACCAGGCCGAGGTCGACGGTCCTGGTGCGTCCGGCGGCGACGACGTCGGCGGCGGCTTCGGGGGTGGCGAGCGGGAGTCCGTAGGCACGGGCGTGGTCGTTGCCGGTGCCGGCGGGTATCACGCCGAGCGGGACGGCGGTGCCGGCGACGGCCTGGAGTGCGAGGTTGACCATGCCGTCGCCGCCGACGGCCACGACGGCGTCGACGCCGTCCGCCACGGCCCGGCGGGCGAGGCGGACGGCGTCCTCGGGGTCGCGGCCGGCGTGCCGGTCGACCTGGAGGC
>NZ_JBHXTQ010000092.1:0-33518 GCF_042677305.1 Kitasatospora sp. NPDC127121
TCCTCGTACTGGGCCGTACTTGGACGTTTCGCCGGTGCGTCCAGGCGGGATGCCCGGCGTCGCGCGCCCGGCGGGAATTGTCAGACACGGCCTAGCCGTCGTCCGAACGGGTGAGGCCGGGCCCGCCGCCCGTGCGCCCGGGGCCGGGCCCGTGCGGCGGCCGGAAGAATGCCGCAGACGGGGGCCGGGGACGGGAAGGGAGCACACGGTGCCGACGGGATCGCTCACAGGACAGGTCGCCCTGATCACCGGCGCGGGCCGGGGAATCGGCCGGGAGATCGCCATCGGCCTGGCTGCCGAGGGCATGGCCGTCGGCCTGGTCGGCCGCACCCACGGGACGCTGACCGACACCCTCAAGGAGTGCGCCCGGCGCGGCTCCCGCGGCGTCGCCGTCACCGCCGACGTCACCCGCGCCGGCGCCGTCCGCGAGGCCGTCCGGGTCGTCGAACGCGACCTCGGCCCGATCGACCTGCTGATCAACAACGCCGGCCTGGTCGACCGCGCCGAGGTGCCGCTCTGGGAGACCGACGCCAACCAGTGGTGGCAGGTGATCGAGACCAACCTGCGCGGCCCCTACAACCTGCTGCGCTGCGTCCTGCCCGGCATGGTGTCCCGGCGGCGCGGCCGGGTGGTCAACCTCAACTCCGGCTTCGCCCTGCGCCCGGACGGCCACTACACCGCGTACGCGACCTCCAAGGGCGCGCTGCTCCAGCTCTCCGACAACATGGCGGACTCGCTGGCCCGCCACGGCATCGTCATCCTCGACATCAGCCCCGGCGCGGTCGAAACCGACATGACCGCCGCCATGCCGATGTTCAAGGACACGCAGACCTGGGGCTCCATCCCGTACATGGTCGCGGTCACCGTGGACGCCGCCCGCGGCCGCTTCGACGGCCTGCACGGCCGGTTCATCCACGCCGGGCGGGACGACCTGGAGGAACTGGTCAACCGGGCCGCGGAGATCCGCGCGGCGGACGCCCGGACGCTGCGGATGCGTCCGTACAAGGCGGACGACCCGATGGGCTGAACGGGCCCCTCGGCCGACGCGGTCTTTCCTGGTCCGAAGAGCGGTCAGGCGCACAGCTGACTGGCGGTCACCGGCTTCAGACCCGCCTTGGCGAGGCCGTCCAGGATGCCCGGCAGCGCGTCCACCGTGCACTGGTGGCCCATGTGCAGGGCGACCACCGACCCGCCGCGCACCGACTTCAGCACCCGGCGCTGCAACTCGGCGGCCGACGGGTCGTTGTAGTCGCGCGGGTCGACGTCGAAGGACAGCACGTGCTCGTAGCCGACCGCCTTTGCCTGCTCGCGCACCGTCCGGGTGGCGTACTGCGCGGCGGACGGGCGGAACCAGCGGCCGATCGAGCCGGTGAGCCGCTGCAGCCGTTCGGCGCACTGGGCGATCTCGTCGTGCACCTGGGCGGCCGTCATCGTCGACAGGTCGAGGTGGTTCTGGGTGTGGTTGCCCAGTTCGTGGCCGGCGTCCAGGATCCGGCGGGCCATCTGCGGCTGCTGGTCGAGCCAGCTGCCGACGACCATCACGGTCAGCTTGATGCCGCGCTGCTCGGCGGCCTCCAGCAGCGCGGTGGCCTGCTTCGGATCGCCGCTGCCGTGGCAGGTCAGCGCCACGAACTTGCTGGTGCGCGGCCCGTTCACCACCTCGACCGGGGTGCCGGCGGCGAGTGGCGGCAGCACCGGCGGCGTCGGAGGCGTGGGCGGGGGCGTCGGCGGCGTCGCGGCCCCGGCGGCCGGCTCCGCGCCGGTGGCCGGGTCGGTACCGGCGGTCGGGTCGGCCCCGGTGGGCTGCGGCTCCGGCGGGGCGGACGGTACGGGGGAGGCCGGGCCCTCGCCGCCGTTCCAGGCCGGGTCGGTGGTGTGCTGCGGGTCGAGGGTGCCCGGGTGCACGGCGAGCCCCCCGGCATCGGCCCGGCGCGGGGTGCCGGAGGCACACGCGCTGAGGAACCCGCTGGCGGCGGTCAGGGCGGCCAGCTGGACGGCGGTGCGCAGTACGGTGCGGCGGTCGGCAGTCATCGGCAGTCAGCATAGGGACGGCGGCCACCCACGGCGATCCGAGGAGCGTCCCGGTACCGCCATTGACGTGCACACACTCCACTGCCCGGGTGTTGCGTAAACCTGAACTCCCGCTGTTTCACCGGCGTGTCGTCGGATACGATCACGGCGCACCGCACGCCACGGGAGGGTGGCCGGGCCGGACGCGGGTCACCCCCGTCGTACCGGGCGGGCCCGCCGACCGCCGCGGCGGTGCCATTTCCGGCAGTGAGCACGGCAGAGGGGGGCGGAACAGGATGCACGAGGACAGCGCAGCCGTCGGCGAGGCCACCGGCACCGACTGGGACTGGGCCAGAGCGGACGACTGGCAGCCGCCGAGCGAGCTCGACACCGGCATCCCGCACACCGCCCGGATGTACGACTACTACCTGGGCGGCAAGGACAACTTCGAGGCCGACCGCAAGGCCGCCCAGGCCGCCATAGCCGCCTACCCCGCGCTGCCGCTGCTGGCCCGCACCAACCGGCAGTTCCTCGGCGACGCGGTGGAGTTCGCCGCCGGCCGGGGCATCCGCCAGTTCGTCGACATCGGCACCGGCATCCCGGCCGTCGGCTCCACCAGCGAGGTCGCCCAGCGGGTCGCCCCGGACGCCCGGGTGGTGTACGTCGACAACGACCCGATCGTCGCCACCCACGCCCGCGCCCTGCTGGCCGGCCACCCCGCCGGACACACCTCGGTCATCGAGGCCGACCTGCGCGACCCGGCCGCCATCCTCGACCACCCGGGCCTGCTCGCCGCCGTCGACCTGTCCCGGCCGGTCGCGCTGATGCTCGTCGCCGTGCTGCACTTCATCCGCGACGAGGACGGCGCCCAGCAGATCGTCCGCACCCTGCGCGACGCGCTCGCCCCCGGCAGCGCGCTGATCCTCTCCCACGGCAGCCCCGACTTCGCCTCCCGGGAGAGCGCCGCCGAAGGCACCCGCATCTACCGCAGCGCCAGCGCCCCCCTGGTGCTGCGCCCGCGAGCCGGCGTCGAACCCTTCTTCGGCGACTTCGAGTTCGCCGGCCCCGGCCTGGTCCAACTCCCGCTCTGGCGCCCCACCCCCGGCCACGTCCCCACCACCGAACTCCCCGAAGGCTGGCAGGACGTCTCCGCCTACGCGGGCGTCGCGTTCAAGCCGTAGCCCCGGTTCACGAGGCGGCCCCGGCGCCTCCCTCCTACGCCGGGACCGGCCTCGCAAACACCCTAGGCTCGGCCACTGACAGCCCGTCACCCTCCCCGGTGCGTACCGTGAGAAATTGGCACGACAGCGCGGGCGGGCCGGTGTTAGCTTCCGCGGCATGGAACCCCTGAACGAGAACGAGATCCGCGCGTCCTTCGTCAACTGCTCCAAGGGCGAGGCCAGTCGGCTCAACCTTCCCCGGGGCCTGGCGGAACTGCCCTGGGAGAACCTGGACTTCCTCGGCTGGCGGGACCAGGGCGCGCCCGACCGGGCCTACCTGGTGGCGTCGTACGGCGGCGAGCCGGTCGGCGTGACGCTGCGGGTGCCGACGATCCGCCGCAGCCTCACCAAGACCAACGTCTGCTCGCTGTGCATCACCGCGCACGCCGGCTCCGGCGTCGCGCTGCTCGCCGCCCGCCGGGCCGGGGCGGCCGGGCGGGAGGGCAACACCGTCGGCACGTACATCTGCGCCGACCTCGCCTGCTCGCTGTACGTGCGCGGGCTGAAGAAGTCCGCCCTGGTGACCAGGCCCGACGAGTCGCTGCCGCTGGAGCGGCAGATCGACCGGACGGTGGGCAACCTGGACGCCTTCCTCGCCAAGGTGCTCGCCGACACCGCGCGATGACGGGACGCGCCGACACCGCGCGCTGAGGGGATCAGTGCCCGCGCAGCTGGTCGAGGTCGCGCCGCTCCCGCTTGGTCGGGCGACCGGCGCCCCGGTCCCGCTCGCCGGCCGTCGCGACGAGTTCGCGCGGCGGCCGCGGCGGGCTGTTGTCGATCAGGCAGTCCGCCGCCACCGTCGCGCCGACTCGCTTGCGGATGAGCTTCTGCACCACGACGACCCGCTCGTAGCCCTCCTCGCGGACCCGGACCTCGTCCCCGGGGCGCAGCGCCTGGGCCGGCTTGACCCGCTCGCCGTTCACCCGCACGTGTCCGGCCCGGCAGGCGGCGGCGGCCAGCGCCCGCGTCTTGGTGAGCCGGACCGACCAGATCCAGCTGTCCACCCGCACGCTTCCCTCGTGTTCAGCCATCCCTGGAGCCTACCCAAGCCGCCCGAGCCCGAGCCCGAGCCCGAGCCTGAGCCCGAGCCCGAGCCCGCGGCGCCTGCTACGCCGCCTCCGGCACCATCCGGGCCGCCTGCGGAGCCTCCTGGACCGCCCAGCCGTTGCCGTCCGGGTCGTTGAAGAACACGAAGGAGTTCCACGCCTCGCCGTGCCCGTCCACCCGGCTGCCCGCCTCGAAGTGCTGGACCGGGCTGACCTCGACGCCGCGGGCCGCGAGTTCGGCGTGCGCCTTGTCGATGTTCGGTACCACCAGCTGCAGTCCCTTCACGGATCCGGGCGGCGCCCCGATGACCCCGGTGCCCACCACGATGGAGCACGTGGAGCCCGGGGGAGTCAGCTGGACGACCCGGACCCCGTCGCGCAACCGGGTGTCGTGGTCGACCGTGAAGCCGACCAGCTCCTCGTAGAACAGCTTTGCGCGGTCCACGTCCGACACCGGGACCACCACGACTTCGAGCTTCCAGTCCATCGCCCTCACCCCTCTCGGCCGGGCTCTTCCAGTATCCGTCGAAACGGTTCCCCGTCGGGCCGTCGGATAGCCTGAGAACACGATGAATCCCGAGATCACGCCCGCCGCGGCGACCCTGTTCAGCACGCCGTGGGGCGCCTTCGACCTCACCCGCTTCCCCGAGGACCCGCGTGAGCGGCTGCGAGCCTGGGACGCGGCCGACGAGTACCTGCTGCGCCACCTCGCGGGCGAGGCGGACAGCGCCGCCGGCACCCCGACCGACCTGGCCAGCCGCCGGATCGTCGTCCTGGGCGACCGCTGGGGCGCGTTGACCACCGCGCTGGCCGCCCACGAGCCGGTGCAGATCGTCGACTCCCACCTCGGCCGGCAGGCCACCCTGGCCAACCTGGTGCGGGCCGGCGCCACCGTCGACCCGGCCCGGCTAATGACCACCCGGGACGCCCCGCCGGAGCGGATCGACGTCCTGCTGGTGCGCGTGCCCAAGAGCCTGGCCCTGCTGGAGGACCAGCTGCACCGGCTGGCCCCCGCCGTCCACCCGGGCACGGTGGTGGTCGGCGCCGGCATGGTCGCCGAGATCCACACCTCCACGCTCCAGCTCTTCGAGCGGATCCTCGGCCCGACCCGCACCTCGCTCGCCGCCCGCAAGGCCCGGCTGATCTTCTGCACCCCGGATCCGGCGCTGGATCCCGGCCCCAGCCCGTGGCCGCACCGCTACGCGCTGCCGCCGGACGTCGGAGCGGTGTCCGGGCGCACGGTGGTCAACCACGCCGGCACGTTCTGCGCCGAGCGCCTCGACATCGGCACCCGCTTCTTCCTCGGCCACCTGCCGACCCCGGCGCCCGGGGCCCGGGTGGTCGACCTGGGCTGCGGCAACGGCGTGGTCGGCACGGCCGCCGCGCTGGCCGGGCCGGGTGCGGAGCTGGTGTTCGTCGACGAGTCCCATCAGGCGGTGGCGTCGGCGGAGGAGACCTTCCGCGCCAATCTGGGCCCGGACGCCCGGGCGGAGTTCCTGACGGCCGACGCGCTGGCGCCGGAGGTGGCGCCCGCGGGCTCGGTGGACCTCGTCCTGAACAATCCGCCGTTCCACTCGCACCAGGCCACCACGGACGCCACCGCCTGGCGGATGTTCACCGGTGCCCGGCGGGCGCTGCGGCCGGGCGGGGAGCTGTGGGTGGTCGGCAACCGCCATCTCGGTTACCACGTCAAGCTGCGGCGTCTCTTCGGGAACTGCCAGCTGGTGGCGGGCAACCCCAAGTTCGTGGTGCTGCGCGCGGTCAAGCGGTAGTCCGGCGTCCGCCCGGTCGGGGGAGGGTCGGTCGCGGGCCGGTGGCGGCCCGGCCGGGCGGACGCACGGCGGTTTTCGGGCGTTCTCCGGGGTCCTGACCGCAGCTCCTTGCATGAATGTTCCGTGCTGCGTATATTCATGCCACAACAAAGGAGGAACGCCATGGCATTGCGAGTCGCCGTCGCCGGCGCGAGCGGATACGCGGGCGGCGAGGTGCTGCGTCTGCTGCTCGGCCACCCGGAGGTGGAGATCGGGGCGCTGACCGGCGGCTCGAACGCGGGCACCCGGCTGGGCGCGCTCCAGCCGCACCTGATCCCGCTCGCCGACCGCGTCCTCGAACCCACCACCCCCGAGGTGCTGGCCGGCCACGACGTGGTCTTCCTGGCGCTGCCGCACGGCCAGTCCGCCGCCGTCGCCGAGGCGCTCGGCGACAACGTCCTGGTGGTCGACTGCGGCGCCGACTTCCGGCTCCGCGCCGCCACCGACTGGGAGCAGTTCTACGGCTCCGCGCACGCCGGCACCTGGCCCTACGGCCTGCCCGAACTCCCCGGCCACCGCGCCGCGTTGAAGGGCAGCAACCGGATCGCCGTGCCCGGCTGCTACCCGACGGCCGTGTCCCTGGCGCTGTTCCCGGCATACGCGGCCGGGCTCGCCGAGCCGGAGGCCGTCGTGGTCGCCGCCTCCGGCACCTCCGGTGCGGGCAAGGCCGCCAAGACCCACCTGCTGGGCAGCGAGGTCATGGGCAACGTCAGCCCGTACGGCGTCGGCGGCGTGCACCGGCACACCCCGGAGATGGTGCAGAACCTCACCCCGGTCGCGGGCGAGCCCGTCACCGTCTCCTTCACGCCGACCCTCGTCCCGATGCCGCGCGGCATCCTCGCCACCTGCTCCGCCAAGGCGCGGCCCGGCGTGACCGCCGAGAGCCTGCGCGCCGCCTACACCGAGGCGTTCGCGGACGAGCCGTTCGTCCACCTGCTGCCCGAGGGGCAGTGGCCGCAGACCAGCAGCGTCTACGGTGCCAACACCGCCCTCGTCCAGGTCGCGCTGGACGCCACCGCCGGGCGGATCATCGCGATCAGCGCGATCGACAACCTCGTGAAGGGCACCGCGGGCGGCGCGGTGCAGAGCATGAACATCGCCCTGGGCCTGCCCGAGGAGCTGGGCCTTCCCGTGAACGGAGTCGCACCGTGAGCAACAGTACGAACGTGGGCGTGACGGCCGCCAAGGGCTTCCGGGCCGCCGGCGTGACCGCCGGCATCAAGGCCTCCGGCACCCCGGACCTCGCCCTGGTGGTCAACGACGGCCCCGCGCTCGCCGCCGCCGGCGTCTTCACCGCCAACCGGGTCAAGGCCGCGCCGGTCGTCTGGTCCGAGCAGGTCCTCAAGGGCGGCCAGGTGTCCGCAGTGGTCCTCAACTCCGGCGGCGCCAACGCCTGCACCGGCCCGCTCGGCTTCCAGGACACCCACACCACCGCGGAGAAGGTCGCCGAGGAGCTGGAGCTCAACGCCGGCGAGGTCGCCGTCGCCTCCACCGGCCTGATCGGCGAGCGCCTCCCGATGGACGTCCTGCTGCCCGGCGTCGCGCTGGCCGCCCGGGAGCTGAGCGCGACCGGCGGCGAGGCCGCCGCGATCGCCATCAAGACCACCGACACCGTGCACAAGACCGCCCAGGTCACCAGCCCGGCGGGCTGGACGGTCGGCGGCATGGCCAAGGGCGCGGGCATGCTCGCCCCGAGCCTGGCCACCATGCTGGTCGTGATCACCACCGACGCCGACCTGGACGCCGCCGCCCTGGACACCGCGCTGCGCGGCGCCACCCGCACCACCTTCGACCGGATCGACTCCGACGGCTGCATGTCCACCAACGACACCGTGCTGCTGCTGGCCTCGGCCGCCTCCGGCGTCGTCCCGGACGAGGCCGAGTTCGCCGAGGCGGTCCGCACCGTCAGCGCCGACCTGGCCCGCCAGCTGATCGCCGACGCCGAGGGCGCCAGCAAGGACATCCGGATCGACGTCACCGGCGCCGCCACCGAGCAGGAGGCCGTCGACGTCGCCCGGACGATCAGCCGCAACAACCTGCTCAAGTGCGCGATCCACGGCGAGGACCCCAACTGGGGCCGGGTGCTGGCCGCGATCGGCACCACCGACGCCGCCTTCGAGCCGGACCGGCTGGACGTGGCCATCAACGGCGTCTGGGTCTGCAAGGACGGCAGCGTCGGCGAGGACCGCACCCTGGTGGACATGGCCGGCCGCGAGGTCGTCATCACCGCGAACCTCAACGCCGGTACGGCGAGCGCCTCGTTGTGGACCAACGACCTCACCGCCGACTACGTCCACGAGAACAGCGCCTACTCGACCTGATGCCCGACAGGTGACGCGCGCCACCGATGCGCGACACCTGATCCGCGACACCCGATGCGCGACACCCGTTCGGACGAGGGACACCCGTGAAGATCGCACCCAAGGGCGAACAGGCCCGCAACAACACCGCGTTGCCCAAGGCGATGACGCTGATCGAGGCGCTGCCGTGGCTGGAGCGCTTCCACGGCAAGACCGTCGTGATCAAGTTCGGCGGCAACGCCATGGTGGACGAGAGCCTCAAGTCGGCCTTCGCCCAGGACGTCGTCTTCCTGCGCTACGCCGGCCTGCACCCCGTCGTGGTGCACGGCGGCGGCCCGCAGATCAGCGCCCAGCTGGAGCGGCTCGGCCTGGAGTCCAGCTTCACCAACGGCCTGCGGGTCACCACCCCCGAGACCATGGACGTGGTCCGGATGGTGTTGGCCGGCCAGGTGCAGCGCGAACTGGTCGGCCTGCTCAACGAGCACGGCCCGTTCGCCGTCGGCATGACCGGCGAGGACGCGCACACCATGACGGCGGTCAAGCGGTACGCGGTGGTGGACGGCGAGCAGGTCGACATCGGCCTGGTCGGCGACATCGTCAACATCGAGGCCGGCGCCGTGAAGGCGCTGATCGCCGACGGCCGGATCCCGGTCATCTCCTCGATCGCGCGCGGCGCCGACGGCCACGTCTACAACATCAACGCCGACACCGCCGCGGCCGCCCTGGCGGTCTCGCTGGGCGCCGAGATGCTGGTGGTCCTGACCGACGTCGAGGGCCTCTACGCGGACTGGCCGAACTCCGACGACGTGATCAGCCAGCTCGCCGCGAGCGAGCTGGAGGAGCTGCTGCCGAGCCTGGCCAGCGGCATGCTCCCCAAGATGGAGGGCTGCCTGCGCGCCGTCCGTTCCGGGGTGGGCACCGCCCGCGTCCTGGACGGCCGGGTGCAGCACAGCCTGCTGCTGGAGATCTTCACCGACGAGGGCATCGGCACGATGGTCGTGCCGGACGACGAACAGACCGTGACCGGGGGACTGGCATGACCGCGAACGAGCAACTGACCGGCCGGTGGCAGCACGCCTTCACCGACAACTACGGCACCCCGCGGATCGCGCTGGTGCGCGGTGCGGGCGCCAAGCTCTGGGACGCCGACGGCAAGGAGTACACCGACCTGCTCGGCGGCATCGCCGTCAACGCCCTCGGCACCGCCCACCCGGCGGTCGTCGAGGCGGTCAGCCGGCAGATCGCCACCCTGGGCCACGTCTCCAACCTCTTCATGGCCGAGCCGACCATCGCCCTCGCCGAGCGGCTGCTGCGGCTGGACGGCCGGGAGGGCGGCCGGGTGTTCTTCTGCAACTCCGGCGCCGAGGCCAACGAGGCCGCGTTCAAGATCAGCCGCCGGACCGGCCGCACCCACCTGGTCGCCCTCCAGGGCGCCTTCCACGGCCGGACGATGGGCGCCCTCGCGCTCACCGGCCAGCCGGCCAAGCAGGAGCCGTTCCGCCCGCTGCCCGGCGACGTCACGCACGTCCCGTTCGGCGACGTCGAGGCGCTGCGCGCGGCCGTCACCACCGAGACCGCGGCGGTCTTCCTGGAGCCGGTCCAGGGCGAGAACGGCGCCATCCCGCTGCCCGAGGGCTACCTGAGGGCGGCCCGCGAGATCACCCGGGCGACGGGCACCCTGCTGATCCTGGACGAGATCCAGACCGGCGTCGGCCGCACCGGGTACTGGTACGCCCACCAGGCCGTCGAGGGCGTCGAGCCGGACGTCGTCACCCTCGCCAAGGCGCTCGGCGGCGGGCTGCCGATGGGCGCGGTGCTGGCCTTCGGCGAGGCCGCCGAACTGCTCACCCCGGGCCAGCACGGCACCACCTTCGGCGGTAACCCGGTGGCCGCGGCGGCCGGGCTCGCGGTGCTGGACACCATCGAGTCCGAGGGCCTGCTGGAGCACGTCCGCAAGCTGGGCGAGCGGCTGCGCCAGGGCGTCGAGGCGATCGGCGACCCGCTGGTCTCGCACGTACGCGGCGCCGGACTGCTGCTCGGCATCGTGCTCACCGAGCCGGTGTCGGTACAGGTGCAGGCCGCCGCGCAGGAGGCGGGCTTCCTGGTCAACGCGGCCGTCCCGGACGCCGTCCGGCTGGCCCCGCCGCTGGTGCTGACCGAGCAGGAGGCGGACGCCTTCCTCGCCGCTCTGCCGGGCGTCCTGCGGGCGGTGCGCGAGGGCGCCCCGGCCGATGCGAGCTGACCGTTGTCCGGGAGAATAACCACATGACCGTTTCCCACTCCGGCCCGTCCGCCGCAGGCCCGTCGCCGCAGGTGCCGCAGACCCGCACCGCGCGGCACCGGCGGATCGTGGACCTGCTCACCCGCCAGCCCGTGCGCTCGCAGAGCCAGCTCGCCAAGCTGCTCGCCGACGACGGACTCGTGGTCACCCAGGCGACCCTCTCCCGGGACCTGGACGAGCTGGGCGCGGTCAAGATCCGCAACCGGGACGGCGCGCTGATCTACGCCGTCCCGGCGGAGGGCGGCGACCGCACGCCGCGCGCGCCCATGGGGGAGTCGGCCAGCGAGGGCCGGATGGCGCGGCTGGCCGGCGAGCTGATGGTCTCCGCGACGGCCTCCGGCAACCTGGTGGTGCTGCGCACCCCTCCGGGGGCCGCGCAGTTCCTCGCCTCGGCGATCGACCAGGCGGAGGTGTTCGAGATCATCGGCACCATCGCCGGTGACGACACCGTCCTGCTGATCAGCCGGGACCCGGCGGGCGGCCAGGCGCTCGCCGACCACCTCATGCAACTCGCCCAGGCGAAGGCGCAGTAGCGCGCCCCGACGCGAGACCCCGACGCGCCACGACGCACAACGACGCGACACGACACGAAACCCCGACCGGTGGAGAACTTCCCCGGCCGGGGTTTTGTGTTTCATACGGAGTAGTGCATACTTATGCCTGTCGCCGTAAACCTGTACGGAAACCCTGTACGTAGAGCTGTAAGGAGAAAGCCGTGGCCGAGCGCGTCGTACTCGCCTACTCGGGCGGACTGGACACCTCCGTCTGCATCGGCTGGATCGCCGAGGAGACGGGCGCCGAGGTCATCGCCGTCGCCGTCGACGTCGGCCAGGGCGGCGAGGACCTGGAGGCGATCCGCCAGCGCGCGCTGGACTGCGGCGCCGTCGAGGCCGAGGTCGCGGACGCCCGCGACGAGTTCGCCGACGAGTACTGCCTCCCGGCGATCAAGGCCAACGCGCTCTACCAGGGCCAGTACCCGCTGGTCTCCGCGCTGTCCCGGCCGGTCATCGTCAAGCACCTGGCCGCCGCCGCCCGCAAGCACGGCGCCACCACCGTCGCGCACGGCTGCACCGGCAAGGGCAACGACCAGGTCCGGTTCGAGGTCGGCATCAACTCCCTGGCCCCCGGCCTGAAGTGCATCGCCCCGGTGCGCGACTACGCGATGACCCGGGACAAGGCGATCGCCTTCGCCGAGGCCAAGGGCCTGCCGATCGCCACCACCAAGAAGTCCCCGTACTCGATCGACCAGAACGTCTTCGGCCGGGCCGTCGAGACCGGCTTCCTGGAGGACATCTGGAACGCCCCGATCGAGGACGTCTACGACTACACCCAGGACCCGGCCGCCCCGCGCGAGGCCGACGAGGTGGTCATCACCTTCGACGCCGGCGTCCCGGTGGCGATCGACGGCCGCAAGGTCACCGTCCTCCAGGCCATCGAGGAGCTGAACAAGCGGGCCGGCGCCCAGGGCATCGGCCGGCTGGACATGGTCGAGGACCGGCTGGTCGGCATCAAGTCCCGGGAGATCTACGAGGCCCCCGGCGCGATCGCCCTGATCACCGCCCACCAGGCCCTGGAGAACGTCACCGTCGAGCGCGAACTCGCCCGCTACAAGCGGCAGGTGGAGCAGCGTTGGGCCGAACTCGTCTACGACGGCCTCTGGTTCTCCCCGCTCAAGCGCGCGCTGGACGGCTTCGTGAACGAGGCCAACCAGCACGTCACCGGCGAGATCCGGATGGTCCTGCACGGCGGCCGGGCCGTGGTCAACGGCCGCAAGTCCGACCAGTCGCTGTACGACTTCAACCTCGCCACCTACGACACCGGCGACACCTTCGACCAGTCGATGTCCAAGGGCTTCATCGAGATCTTCGGGATGTCCTCGAAGCTCGCCGCCCGCCGCGACCTCGCCTGATCCCCTCCCGTCCCCACCCCCCTTCCCCGTCAGGAGCCCACGCGATGTCCGCCGACCAGCACGCCGACCAGACCGCCGACGTCCGCCTCTGGGGCGCGCGCTTCGCCGACGGCCCGTCCGAGGCGCTGGCCAGGCTCTCCGCCTCGGTCCACTTCGACTGGCGCCTCGCGCCGTACGACATCGCCGGCTCCAAGGCCCACGCCCGGGTCCTGCACAAGGCCGGCCTGCTCTCCGACGACGAGCTCGCCGCGATGCTGGCCGGCCTCGACCAGCTGCTCGCCGACGTCCAGGCCGGCACCTTCACCGGGACCGTCGCCGACGAGGACGTGCACACCGCCCTGGAGCGCGGCCTGCTGGAGCGCCTCGGCGCCGACCTCGGCGGCAAGCTGCGGGCCGGGCGCTCGCGCAACGACCAGATCGCCACCCTGTTCCGGATGTACCTGCGGGACCACGCCAAGACCATCGGCGCCCTGGTGCTCGACCTCCAGCACGCCCTGGTCGGCCTCGCCGAGGCGCACCCGGACACCGCGATGCCGGGCCGCACCCACCTCCAGCACGCCCAGCCCGTCCTCTTCGCCCACCACGTCCTCGCGCACGTGCAGGCCCTCGGCCGGGACGCCGAGCGGCTGCGCCAGTGGGACGTCCGCACCGCCGTCTCCCCGTACGGCTCCGGGGCGCTGGCCGGCTCCTCGCTCGGCCTCGACCCGCAGGCCGTCGCCGCCGACCTCGGCTTCGAGGGCGGCTCGGTCGGCAACTCCATCGACGGCACGGCCTCGCGCGACTTCGTCGCCGAGTTCGCGTTCGTGACCGCGATGATCGGCATCAACCTCTCCCGGATCGCGGAGGAGGTGATCATCTGGAACACCAAGGAGTTCGGCTTCATCACGCTGCACGACGCCTTCTCCACCGGCTCCTCGATCATGCCGCAGAAGAAGAACCCGGACATCGCCGAGCTCGCCCGGGGCAAGTCCGGCCGGCTGATCGGCAACCTGACCGGCCTGCTGGCCACCCTCAAGGCCCTGCCGCTCGCCTACAACCGGGACCTCCAGGAGGACAAGGAGCCGGTGTTCGACTCCTGCGACACGCTGGAGGTGCTGCTGCCCGCGTTCACCGGGATGATGGCCACCCTCACCGTGCACCGGGAGCGGCTGGAGGAGCTGGCCCCGGCCGGCTTCTCGCTCGCCACCGACATCGCCGAGTGGCTGGTCAGGCAGGGCGTGCCGTTCCGGGTCGCGCACGAGGTGGCCGGCGCCTGCGTCAAGGTCTGCGAGGCCGAGGGCATCGAGCTGTCCGACCTGACGGACGAGCAGTTCGCGGCGATCTCGGTGCACCTGACGCCCGAGGTCCGGTCGGTGCTCAGCGTGCACGGCGCCATCGCCTCGCGCAACGGGCGCGGCGGCACCGCGCCGTCGGCGGTGGCGGTCCAGCTCGCCGAGGTGAAGGCGGACCTGGCGCGGCAGCAGGAGTGGATCCAGGGCTGACCGCCGGTCTGCGGGGGAGGGGCGTGACGGTCCGACCGTCGCGCCCCTCCGGCGTCCGCACCCCCGGTCGGGCGTAACCCGGCCCGCCCCGGCCCGTCATGCACGGTGTGTGCACTACCCTTCCGCCCGTCCCCTCCGCCGAGGACGTCTTCCTCGCCGAACGCCGCCGCCGCGTGGTCCGCGAGACCGTGGCCGGCCTGCCGGGCCGCTGCCCCGAGCTGGTCGCCGCCCTCGCCGAGGATCCGCCGCCGACCTACCGGGAGCTCTCCGAACGCCTCAGCATGCCGCGCGGCTCGATCGGGCCGACCCGCTCCCGCTGCCTCGCCTGCCTGCGGATCCTCCTCCATGCCGAGCGGTACCCGTGAGCGGTATCCGCGAGCGGCCGGTGACGCTCCGCACGCAGATCACCCCGGAGGCGGCTCCGCCCGGGTGACGCTCCGCACGCCCGGCCGCCGCGTGACCCTCGCCACGTCGAGCCGTCGCCGCCCCCGGCCACGTCCCGCGCGCGGCGCCCACCAGCCGCCCCACCACCCGCCCCGCCCCCGCGTGACCCTCGCCACGTCGAACGCCCGGAAGGTTGAGAGCAGCTGACACGCGGGTAGAGCGCTGGCGAACGTAGCTCTTGACGGTGCCGCGATCGCTCGGATACTGAGCGTGAGCGCGTCGCCGTCGACCCGGGCACTTCCGGGCCGCGCGGCTGGTACGTTCGTGCGCCACCCCCGGTCAGGGCAGATCCCCGGCCGGGACATCTCCGGCAGGACATCCGGTGCGGCACCCTCACGTTTGCGCGCCGGGCACGACGATGGGGAGGCCCCAGCACATGGGCATGAGCGTGATCATCTCGGCGGCGGACGCCGAGGACGCGGAGCAGATCCTCAAGCTCCAGTACCTCGGCTACCAGCCCGAGGCGGAGCTGTACGGCGACTGGGCGATCGAGCCCCTGACGCAGAGCCTGGAGAGCCTGCGCGCCGAACTGTCCGGGCAGTACGTCCTGGTCGCCCGGCTGGGCGACGAGGTGGTCGGCACCGTCCGTGGTCACGTCGACGCCGAGGGCGTCGGCCGGATAGGGCGCCTGGTCGTCCACCCGAGGATGCAGCGGCACGGCCTGGGCGGCCGGCTGCTGGACGCGCTGGAGCGCCGCCTCGCCGAGGACGGCCGTCCGGTGACCTCCTACCGCCTGTTCACCGGCCACCGCAGCCTCGGCAACCTGCGGCTGTACACCCGCCTGGGCTACCGCCAGTCCGCGGTCGAGCCGGTCACCGACCGGCTCAGCCTGGTGCACCTGGAGAAGCCCGCCGTGGTGTCGCTCGCCGCGACCGCCTGAGCCCTCCGCCCGTTCCGGCCCGCACGGCGCCGCCACCATCCGGACACTCCGGTGGCGGCGCCGAGCCGTATCGTCGCTGGTGGCGGCGCCGGGTGTCCGCATTGCGGACATCACATCCAAGTAATTGGGTCCAAATCGACCCATCTGATTTACTGGCTCACATGACTGCGACGACGAAATGGACCCCCACCGGCACCCTGCCGGCAGGTGAGCGCGCCATGTGCCGTCGAATGTGTCACCGCTGAGGGCCACCGCCCCCGGCACCCGGTTGAGGGTGCCCCCACCTCGCGCCCCGAAGCGAGACCCGGCGTCGTTCCCGTCCGTGCGAGCGCGCCCAGCCTGCCACACCCCTTCTCCCCGCCTGCCCACCCATGGGCGGGTGGTCGTCCACGACGACTCGTGCCCGTGACTCGCGCCCGATGACTCGTAAGGGCCACGCCGTCGCGCGGCCCGGCCGCGCAGCGGCCACGATCAAGAGGTGGCAGGTCCGGATCCCCCTGGCGAAGCGCCGTGCACGTCGCCGACCGCACCCCGGTCGGGCGGCCGCCCGCCGCCCGCCCCCGACCCACGGAAGCAGCTGTGATCACCACCACGGACCTCACGAAGGTCTACCGCTCCCGAGGCCGCGAGGTGAGCGCCCTCGCCGGCGTCGACCTGCACGTCCGCCCTGGCGAGGTCTACGGAGTCGTCGGCACCAGCGGCGCCGGCAAGTCCACCCTCATCCGCTGCGTGAACATGCTGGAGCGTCCGACCTCCGGCACCGTCACGGTGGACGGGGTCGAGCTGACCGCGCTGTCCGGCGGCGAGAACCGGGCCGGCCGGGAACTGCGGGAGGCGCGGCGCCGGATCGGCATGGTCTTCCAGCACTTCAACCTGCTCTCCTCGCGGACCGTCCAGCAGAACGTCGAGCTCCCGCTGGAGATCATCGGACTGGACCGCACCCAGCGCCGCCGCAAGGCCGCCGAACTGCTCGACCTGGTCGGGCTCGGCGACAAGGCCCGCAGCTACCCCAACCAGCTCTCCGGCGGCCAGAAGCAGCGCGTCGGCATCGCCCGGGCCCTGGCCGGCGACCCCAAGGTGCTGCTCTCCGACGAGGCCACCTCGGCGCTCGACCCGGAGACCACCCGTTCGATCCTCAAGCTGCTGCGCGACCTCAACCAGCAGCTCGGCCTCACCGTCCTGCTGATCACCCACGAGATGGACGTCATCAAGTCCGTCTGCGACTCCGCGGCCCTGATGCGCGGCGGCCGGGTGGTCGAGTCCGGCAGGCTGACCGACCTGCTGGCCGAGCCCGGCTCCGAGCTGGCCCGCGAGCTGTTCCCGCTCAGCGAGTTCGGCACCGGCCACCCCGGCTCGACCGTGCTGGAGATCACCTTCCAGGGCGACTCCTCGGCCCAGCCCTTCGTCTCCCAGCTGGCCCGCACCTACCAGATCGACATCAACATCCTCGGCGCCGCGGTGGAGACCATCGCCGGCCGGATGGTCGGCCGGATGCGGGTCGAGCTCTCCGGCGGCCACCAGGACAACGTGGTGCCGATCGGCTACCTGCGCGAGCAGGGCCTGCAGGTGGACGTACTGGGCGCGGTGGACGGAGCGGTGGCATGACCTGGGACCAGATGTGGGCCCTGATGGGGCCCGCCACGCAGGAGACCTTCCAGATGGTCGGCGTCTCCACGGCCGTCACCGTGCTGCTCGGCCTGCCGCTGGGCATCCTGCTGGTGCTGACCGACAAGGGCGGGCTGCTGGCCAACCGGGCCGTCAACAAGTCGATCGCCTTCGTGGTGAACATCGCCCGCTCGGTGCCGTTCATCATCCTGATGATCGCGCTGATCTCCTTCACCCGCTGGCTGGTCGGCACCTCCATCGGCTGGCAGGCGGCGACCGTGCCGCTCACCATCGGCGCCATCCCGTTCTTCGCCCGCCTGGTCGAGACCTCCATCCGCGAGGTCGACCGCGGCCTGGTCGAGGCCGTCCAGGCGATGGGCGGCAGCACCTGGACGATCGTCCGCAAGACGCTGCTCCCGGAGGCGCTGCCCGGCATCGCCGCCTCGGTGACCACCACGATCATCACGCTGATCAGCTACTCCGCGATGGCCGGCACGGTCGGCGGCGGCGGCCTCGGCACGCTCGCCGTCAACTACGGCTACCAGCGCTTCGAGACCGCCTTCATGTGGGTCATCGTGGCCGAGCTGGTGATCCTCGTCACCGCCGTCCAGCTGATCGGCGACTTCGCCGTCCGGCGCCTCGCCAACCGCGGCGGCACCGGCGGCCGGACCCGCCTGCTGGGCCGCGCGCCGGCCGCCCCCGACGAGGACCTCGTCGCCCCCTAGACCTCCCGGGTCCGACACCGGACCACGGCTCCCCGTATCACGCAGAAAGGCACTTTTCGTGCGCAACGCCCTGAAGTTCACCAGCATCCTCGCCACCGCCGGCATCGCCCTCTCGCTGGCCGCGTGCGGCAGCTCCGGGTCCTCCTCCTCGGACCCGAACGCGCCGCTCAAGGTCATCGCCAGCCCCACCCCGCACGGGCAGATCCTCAAGTACGTCAAGGACAACCTCGCGGCCAAGGCGGGCCTCAAGCTCGACATCAAGGAGGTCACCGACTACGTGACCCCCAACACGGCGGTGCAGGACGGTTCGGCCGACGCGAACTACTTCCAGCACGTCCCGTACCTGGAGGACTTCAACAAGAAGCACGGCACCGACATCGTCTCGGTCGAGCCCGTGCACCTGGAGCCGCTCGGCGTCTACTCCAAGAAGGTCAAGTCGATCGCCGACCTGCCGGACGGCGCCACCGTCGGCCTGCCCAACGACGCCACCAACGAGGGCCGCGCGCTCAAGCTGCTCGCCGACAACAAGCTCATCACGCTGAAGGACGGCGTCACCACCGCCGCCACCCCGGCCGACGTGACGGGCAACCCGAAGAACCTCAAGTGGAAGGAGCTGGAGGCCGCCCAGCTGCCCCGCTCCATCGCCGACCTCGACGCCGCCGTCATCAACGGCAACTACGCGCTCGACTCCGGCCTGAAGCCCGCCACCGACGCGCTGGTGCTGGAGAAGGCCGAGGGCAACCCGTACGCCAACATCCTCGCCGTGAAGAAGGGCAAGGAGAACGACCCGCGCGTGAAGAAGCTGGCCGAGCTGCTGCACTCCGACGAGGTCAAGAAGTACATCGACGACACCTTCCAGGGCTCGGTCATCCCGGCCTTCTGAGCCGCGGTCCGATTCACGCCCTGATCCCGACCGGGCCCCCGCCGCACCTCGGCGGGGGCCCGGTCGGGCAGGATGCACCCGGGGCGCCCTGGTCGGCGGCGTTCTGACGTACCGTCGTGCGGGCGGCGCACCGCGTGACACCCGGGGCACGGCGGGGGCGTACGGTGTTGTGTTCACGACCCGGCGAGGAGAGACGGCATGGCAGCGAGCTTCCCCGAGACCGCCATCAGCACCGAACGGCTTCTGCTGCGGCCCCTTGCGGAGGACGACGCGCCCGGCCTGGCCACGATGATGGCGGACGAACTCGTCCTGGCCTGGACCGATCTGCCGCACCCCTTCACCGAGGCGTACGCGACCGAACTCGCCCGCACCCTCGCCCCCGCCCACCGGGCCGCCGGCCGCGGCATCGTCTTCGCCGTCACCGAGCACCTCACCCAGCGCCTGGTCGGCCTGGTCGAACTGCGCAACACCGACTGGCGCCTGCGCAGCACCGAGATCTCCTACGTCACCGCCTCCTGGGCCCGCGGCGAGGGCTACGCGCCCGAGGCCGTCCTCGGCGTCAGCCAGTGGCTGTTCGAGGACCGCGACTTCCTGCGCCTGGAACTGCGCACCGCCGCCGGGAACACCGCCGCCCAGCAGGTCGCCCAGAAGATCGGCGGCATCAGCGAGGGCGTGCTGCGCAGTGCCTGGATAGTCCGGGGCGAGTCCGGCGGGTCCGGCGAGGCCGCGGTGGAGAGCCGCAGCGACCTCATCCTGTGGAGCCTGCTCCCGGAGGACCTGGACGCGCCCGAGCCCGAGCCGCAGCGGGGCGGCTGGCACGGCGACCAGCGCTACGTGCTGCGCGACTGAGCCGCCCCGATCGCGCGAGCCGCCTGTACCGCCCGAGCCGTTTGAGCCGCCTGAGCAGCCGATCCGCCGGCGGCTCGTCACGGACATGTGTACGAGATGTCGGCGCCGAGGGGATCACACCCGGTAGCCTCTGCACCGGCGCCGCACACCGGCGCGGTTTGTCGGCGCACCGAGTCGCACACCGGGTGACACCACAGGGACACCCCGGGTCGCAGGCCGGTCCGCGCACCGAGTCGAGGGAGAACGGCCGCAGATGGCTGACCGGATCACGGTCATCGGGTGGGACGGCACGCCGCTGACCGAGGCCGCCGGCGCGGCCCTCGCCGCAGCGACCCTGGTGGCCGGCGCCCCCTACCAACTGAACGCCCTCCCGGTGCCGGACGCCGCCGAGCGGATCACCCTCGGCAACGTCCGGCAGGCCGCCCGGCGGATCGCCGAGCACCGCGGCGCCGCCGTCGTGGTCGCCGAGGGCGACCCGGGCTTCTTCGGCGTCGTGCGCGCGCTGCGCCGCCCCGAGTACGGCCTCGAACTGGAGGTCCTGCCCGCCGTCTCCTCGGTCGCCGCCGCCTTCGCCCGGGCCGGCATGCCCTGGGAGGACGCCCAGGTGGTCAGCGCCCACGGCGGACGGCTGCGCCGCGCGGCCAACATCTGCCGGGCCCACCCCAAGGTCGCAGTGCTGACCGCGCCCGGCGCGGGGCCGAGCGAACTGGCCCTCATGCTGCGCGGGGTGCACCGGACCTTCGTGGTCTGCGAGGCCCTGGGCACCCCGGACGAGGACGTCACCGTCCTCACCTCCGACCGGATCGCCGACCACGTGTGGCGCGACCCCAACGTGGTGCTGGTGATCGGAGGCCACGGCGGTCCCCAGGCCGGCGGGGTCGACACGGAGGCCGGCTGGCTGGCAGGGCGCCCGGTCGGCTTCCCCGGCGCGGACCGCGGCTGGGCGCTCCCCGGTGACGCCTACGCGGGCGCCGGGCGCGCGGGGGACGAGCCCGGCGCATCGGAGGCGCTCCCCGCGCACGTGCGCGCCCTGGTGCTGGCCCGTCTGGGTGCTCGTCCGGGGGATCTGGTCTGGTCGGTCGGCGCGGGCAGCGGCGCCCTCGCGGTGGAGGCGGCCCGCTTCGGCGCCGCCGTGGTCGCGGTCGAGGCGTCCCGCTCGGCCTGCGCCGGGTTGGCGGTGAACGCGCGCCGGTACGGCGTCGAGGTGGAGACCGTGCACGGGCAGGGCCCCGAGGTGCTGGGCGGCCTGCCCGAGCCGGACGTGGCGGTGGTGGAGTCCGGCGGCCTCGACGTGGTGCGCGCGGTGCTGGCCCGCCGTCCTGAGCGGTTCGTCGCGGTGCCCCGGACCCTCGCGGAGGGGGAGCAGATCCACCGGGCGATCGCCGAGGCCGGCTACCGGGCGGACGGTGTGCTGCTGCAGTCCACTCCGCTGTCGGCCGCCGGTGGCGCCGGTGGCGGGCTGGTTCTGGGGGCGGGTGGAACCGGCGTGCTGCTGCTCTGGGGTGAGCAGATCGCGTGAAGGACCGGGGTGCGTCCTGTGGATTCGGCCTGATCCGCCGGGCGCATTCTGGTCCCGCGCTGTGCTGCTGAGGGGTCGTGGTGGGGCCGGGCGGTGATCCAGGTCGCATCCGGACACCGATTCGAGAGGTGACCGTGCTGGGCCGGTAGTGTGGCGTCCTGGGCGGCTGCGGCGGTCGGCGACCCACCCGATTCAGTCGGTTTGTCGCCTTTTTGACGTGGTGCAATCCGGTTTTGCTCGGAGTGTGGGCAATTCGACGGGCCGCGTGCCGGACCTGGAGAATGCCGTAGGGTCCGGTGCGGTCGTGCCGGTTGCTCCGGGTTGTCGTTGTTTCAGATGGTGCGCCGCCCGGTGTGGGCGGTGCGCAGGCCGGGGTGCCGCAGTGCGCCGGAAAGACTTGGGCCGCAGCGCCTCGGCGCGGCGGCCGCGTGTGGTTGAGGGACGGGCCGGTGCAGGCCCGGCCCGTGCGGATGGGCGCTGCGGTCGGTGATCGTGTCGCCAAGGGCGCGGCAGCGGCCTGGAAGGAGCGTTTGACAATGACCGATGGCGGCCACGTCCCGGGCGAGGGATTGCCGGAGCACCTGAACGCCGGGCCGGACACGCTCGGCGGACCGGAGGGCGTCGCGGGCGTTGCACCCCTCCAGGGCGTCGCGACGGACGGCGGCGTGATCCCGAACCCGACGGCGCCGGGCCACGGCCCGGCCGGTGGTGCGATGCCCCCCGGCGCGGGTGTCATCCCGCCGCAGGGCCAGCCGCTGGGCGCGTCCGGCTTCGCCGTACCGGCCCCCGGCCTGTCGGCTCCCGGCGCACCGGCTCCCGGTGTGCCCGGTGAGGGCTGGGGAATCGACCCGGGCGCCCCGCGTCCGGCCTTCCACTTCCTCGACCAGGACGACGAGGACGACGTCCTGCTGATGCCCGGTCCGCAGGGCTCCTGGGGCGAGCCGCTGGCGCCCCTCCCGACCGAGCAGACGCCGCTCGCCCCGCAGCAGGACGGCACGCCGGTCGAGCCTTCGTGGCCGCCGCTGGAGCCGCCGGCGCTCGGCGCCGAGCAGACGCAGCAGCCGTTCCACGCCGCCCCGGCGCACCAGCAGGCCACGGAGGCCATGACGGCCGCTCAGCCGCCGCGCCGCCCGCTGCACGCAGGCCCGCCGATCCCGGACCCGTCGCTGATGACCGGCCAGGTCCCGGTGCGCTCGCTCGCCGACCGCGGCCCGTCGCAGGGCGGCACGCCCGCGCACGGCATCCCGGTGGTCGGCCGGCCGCCGATGACCGAGGCCGTCGCCCCGGCGCCGACCGCCGCGCCGCAGGCCGTTCCGGCAGCGTCCGCGCCTTCGGTGGCGCCGGCGGTTCCCGCGGCGGAGGCCCAGGAGTTCCAGCAGGTGCCGCTGGCCTCGTACCCGGTCGAGGCCCAGCTGGCCGTCGAGACGGTCGGGGCGATCGAGGTGATCGAGGTCGTCGAACTGCCGGAGGCCGTCGTCGTCGCCGAGGCCGTGGTGGACGCGGCGCCGGCCGCCGTGGCCGAGCCGGTCCCGGCGGAGTCCGGCCAGCCGGTCGTCGACCCGAGCGGCACGCCCCTCGCCGGGGCCGTGGTGACGGCGCCCGCAGAGGTGCCGGTCGAGATCGCCGTCGAGCCCGTCGCCGAGGTTGGCGTCGAGGCCGCCGCGCAGGCCGCGCCCGCGGAGCAGGCCGAGGCCCCCGCCCCGGCCGGCCCGCCGCGGCGCATCTCCGCATTCCTCGCCGCGCCCACCGGTCTGCCTCCGGTCGCGGCGGCCGCGCAGGCCCCGGTGGCCGAGGAGGCCGCTCCGCAGCAGCCCGCTCCCATAGCGGCCGAGGAGCCGGCCGAGGAGCCGGTCCAGGCCGCCCCGCCCGTCGAGGCCGCTGGAGCGGTCGAGCCCGGCGAGCCCGCCGAGGCCGTGGCGCCCGCGCCGGAGGCGGTCGTCGAGCCCGTCGTCGAAACGGTCGTCGAGGCGGTCGCCGAGACCGCCGCCGGCACGGGCGAGATGCCCTCCGGCCAGGCCGTCGTCGAGCCCGTCGAGCCTGCCGTCGAGGTCGCTGCCGAGCCCGTTGCCGAGCCCGCCGAGGGCGAGCAGCCGCAGGAGGCCGCGCCGGTCGTGGACCAGGCCGTCGAGGCCCCGGTCGAGCCGGTCGTCGAGCCCGTCGTCGAGCCTGAGACCGAGGCCACCGCAGCGGAGACCGCGCCGCAGCCGGTCGCGGACGCCACCCCGGTCACCGAGGCTGCCGACGCCACCGAGCCCGTGGCCGCACCCGCCGAGCCGGTCACCGAGACCGCCGCCGAGACCGCCCCGGCCACCCCGGAGGACCAGGCCCAGCCCGTCACCGAGCCGGCCGCAGAGTCCGCCGAACAGGCCCCCGCCGCCGAGGCCCCCACCGTCGAGCCCGTGGCCGCCGAGTCCGTCGCCGAGGAGGCCGCCACACCGGAGGCCCCCGCCGCAGACCAGGCCGCTGACGCGTCCGTGGCAGTCGAGGCCCCCGCCGCCGAGCAGCAGCCGGCCGAGCCTGCCGAGCAGGCCGCCGAGCCGCAGACGGAGGCGTCGACGGAGGAGCCGGCGGAGGCGTCGACGGAGGACCAGGCGGAGCAGCCGGCCGAGGAAGCGCCGGCCGAGGAGCAGGCCGAGGAGCCGGCCGAGCCCCGCGGCCCGGCCGCGCCCGGCTTCGGCGAGGCCGAACGCGAGGCCGTCCACCAGGTGATCCGCGAGCGCCGCGACATCCGCAACGGCTTCCGCCCGGACCCGATCCCGCACGAGGTGCTGATCCGCGTCCTGGAGGCCGCCCACACCGCGCCCAGCGTCGGCTACTCCCAGCCCTGGGACTTCGTGGTGATCCGCTCGGCCAAGACCCGCCGGCGGATGCACGCCCTGGCCGAGCGCCAGCGCGAGGTGTACGCGGACTCGCTGCCCAAGGGCCGGGCCAAGCAGTTCAAGGAAATCAAGATCGAGGCCATCCTCGAGACGCCGGTCAACATCGTGGTGACCGCCGACCGCACCCGCGGCGGCCGGCACACGCTGGGCCGGCACACCCAGCCCCAGATGGCCCCGTACTCGGCCGCGCTGGCGGTCGAGAACCTCTGGCTGGCCGCCCGCGCCGAGGGCCTGGGCGTCGGCTGGGTGAGCTTCTTCGACGACGAGGAGCTGGTCCGCGAGCTCGGCCTGCCCGAGCACCTGGAGGTCGTCGCCTACCTGTGCGTCGGCTTCGTCGACTCCTTCCCGGACGAGCCCGAGCTGGAGCAGCAGGGCTGGGCCAAGAAGCGCCCGCTGTCCTGGGTGGTCCACGAGGAGCAGTACGGCAACCGCGCGCTGCCCGGCGAGGAGCCGCAGAGCCTGCTCGCCGAGACCCTGCGCGGCATCCGCCCGCTGGACGCCAAGGCGCTCGGCGAGGCCTGGGACCGGCAGAAGCGGATGACGAAGCCGGCCGGCTCGCTCGGCATGCTGGAGATCATCTCCGCCCAGCTGTGCGGCCTGTCCCGCAAGTGCCCGCCGCCGATCCCGGAGCCCGCCTGCGTGGCGATCTTCGCGGGTGACCACGGCGTGCACGCGCAGGGCGTCAGCCCGTGGCCGCAGGAGGTGACCGCCCAGATGGTCGGCAACTTCCTGGCCGGGGGCGCGGTGATCAACTCCTTCGCCAAGCAGATCGGCACCGAGGTCTGCGTGGTCGACGTCGGCGTCGCCGCCGAACTGCCGGAGGCCATCCAGCAGGGCCGCACCACCGGCCTGCTGCCGCGCAAGGTCAAGCCCGGCACCGCCGACATGACCCAGGGTCCGGCGATGACCCGCGAGGAGGCCCTCAAGGCCATCGAGGTCGGTATCGAGACCGCCCGCGACCTCGTCGCGGCGGGCAACAAGGCGCTGGTCACCGGCGACATGGGGATCGCCAACACCACCGCCTCGGCCGCCCTGATCTCGGTGTTCACCGGCCTCGACCCGGCCGAGGTCACCGGCCGCGGCACCGGCATCGACGACGAGACGCACGCCCGCAAGATCGAGGTCATCCGGGCCGCGCTGGCCCTGCACCGGCCCGACCCGGCCGACCCGATCGGCGTCCTCGCCGCCGTCGGCGGCCTGGAGCACGCGGCCCTGGCCGGCTTCCTGCTGGGCGCGGCCTCGCTGCGCACCCCGGTGGTCCTGGACGGCGTCATCGCGGGTTCGGCCGCGCTGGCGGCCAAGGCGATCGCCCCCGAGGTGCTGGCGGCCTGCATCGCCGGCCACCGCTCCGCCGAGCCCGGCCACCAGGCCGCGCTGGCGAAGCTGGGCCTGCGTCCGCTGATCGACCTGGACCTGCGGCTCGGCGAGGGCACCGGTGCCTTGCTGGCCCTGCCGCTGGTGCAGAGCGCGGCCCGGGCGATGCACGATGTAGCCACCTTCGACTCCGCCGGGGTCACCGAGAAGGGCTGACGTCCTCCGTCACCACTCCGCGGACCGGCCCGAGGGCGCGCCGGTCCGCGGAGCGGCGTCACGCCGCACCCGCACCCCCGACCCTCACCCCCGATCAGGAGCACCGCCGATGACCGCGCCCACCCCGCACCCCAGCACCGAAGGCCGTACCCCGTACCCGGTCGGCCTGCTGCTCGCCGGCCGCCGCGTGGTCGTGGTCGGCGGCGGCCAGGTCGCGCAGCGCCGGCTCCCCGCGCTGATCGCCACCGGTGCGGAGCTGCACCTGATATCGCCGGCCACCACCCCGGCCGTGCAGGCGATGGCCGACGCGGGCGAGCTCACCTGGCACGCCCGCCCGTACCGGGACGGCGACCTGGCCGGCGCCTGGTACGCCCTGGTCGCCACCGACGACCCGGCGGTCAACGGTGCCGTCAGCGCCGAGGCCGAGCGCGAGCGGGTGTTCTGCGCCCGCAGCGACGACGCCTCCGCCGCCACCGCCTGGACCCCGGCCAGCGGCCGCGACGCGGGTGCCACCGTCGCGGTCCTCACCGGTGACCCGCGCCACTCCGCGGCTCTGCGCGACGCCATCGTGGACGGCCTGCGGGACGGCTCGCTGGCCGTCCGCCAGTTCCGCGCGCACGGCGTCGGCGGCGCCTCGGGCCAGCCGGGCCAGGGGAGCGTCGCCCTGGTCGGCGGCGGCCCGGGCGACCCGGATCTGATCACCGTGCGCGGCCGCCGCCTGCTGGCCGACGCCGACGTGGTGGTCGCCGACCGCCTCGCCCCGCGCGAGCTGCTCGCCGAACTGCCCGAGCACGTCGAGGTGATCGACGCGTCCAAGATCCCTTACGGCCGGTTCATGGCCCAGGAGGCGATCAACCGGACGCTGATCGAGCACGCCAGGGCCGGCAAGTTCGTGGTCCGGCTCAAGGGCGGCGACCCGTACGTCTTCGGGCGCGGCGGCGAGGAGCTGCTCGCCTGCGCCGAGGCCGGACTGCCGGTCACCGTCGTCCCGGGCATCTCCAGCTCGATCAGCGTCCCGGCGGCGGCCGGCGTCCCGGTCACCCACCGGGGCATGACGCACGAGTTCACCGTGATCTCCGGTCACGTCGGCCCGGACGACGAGCGCTCGCTCACCAACTGGGAGGCCGCCGCGAAGATGCGCGGCACCCTGGTGCTGCTGATGGCCGTGGACAAGATCGGCGCGATCGCCGCGAAGCTCGTCGAGCACGGCCGCCCGGGCGACACCCCGGTCGCGATCGTCCAGGAGGGCACCACCGCCGCCCAGCGCCGGGTGGACGCCACCCTGGCCACCGTCGCCGCGACCGTCGAGGCCGAGCGGATCAAGCCGCCGGCCGTGATCGTCGTCGGCGACGTGGTCAACGTCCTGGCGGCCGCCTTCGAGCGCTGAGCGCCCGGAGTGGGAAGTCGGGCCCGTCGACTTCCCACTCCGACTTCCCCCTCTGGTCGGCCACTCGGCCACTCCGACCGGCTACTCCAGCGGCTGCTCCGTCCAGATCACCTTCCCCGTCGCCGTGTAGCGCGTCCCCCAGCGGTCCGCGAACTGCGCGACCAGGAACAGCCCGCGCCCGCCCTCGTCCGTGGTCGCCGCGTACCGCAGGTGCGGCGAGGTGCTGCTGCCGTCCGACACCTCGCAGATCAGCGCCCGGTCCCGCAGCAGCCGCACCCGGATCGGCCCGGTGCCGTACCGGATGGCATTGGTCACCAGCTCGCTCAGGATCAGCTCGGTGACGAACGCCGCCTCGTCCAGCCCCCAGGCCGCCAGCCGCTCCGCGACCTCGGCCCGGACGGCGCCCACCGCCGCCGGTTCGGGCGGCACCTCCCACTCCGCGACCTGGTCCGGCGCCAGCACCCTGGTCCGTGCCACCAGCAGCGCGATGTCGTCCAGCGGACGCTCCGGCAGCATCGCCCCGAGCACGTCCGCGCAGGTCTGCTCCGGTGTGCGCGGCGGCCCGGTCAGCGCCGCCCGCAGCAGTTCGAGCCCCTCACCGATGTCGCGCTCGCGGTCCTCCACCAGCCCGTCGGTGTACAGCACCAGACGGCTGCCCTCCGCGAGGTCCAGCTCGACGTTCTCGAACGGCAGCACCGCCAGCCCCAGCGGCGGCCCGGTCGCCAGCTCCGGGAACACCACCCGCCCGTCCGGGCCCACCACGGCGGGCGGCGGATGCCCGGCGCTGGCCAGCGTGCACCGCCGTGCCACCGGGTCGTAGATCGCGTACAGGCAGGTCGCCCCGGTCAGGGCCGCGCCCTCGCCGCTCCCGGCCTCGTCCTGGTCGATCCGGTTCACCAGGTCGTCCAGGTGCCCCAGCAGCTCGTCCGGCGGCAGGTCCAGTGTCGAGAAGTTGTGGATCGCCGTCCGCAGCCGGCCCATCGTCGCCGCCGCGTGCAGGCCGTGCCCCACCACGTCCCCGACGACCAGGGCCACCCGCGCGCCCGGCAGTGGGATCACGTCGAACCAGTCGCCGCCCACCCCGGCCTGGGCCGGCAGGTAGCGGTGCGCGACGTCCAGCGCGCTCTGCGGCGGCAGGTTGCGCGGCAGCAGGCTGTGCTGGAGCGTCACGGCCATCGCGTGCTCCCGGGTGTAGCGGCGCGCGTTGTCGATGCACACCGCCGCGTGCGCCACCAGCTCCTCGGCCAGCACCAGGTCGTCCGCCTCGAACGCCTCCGAGCGGTCCGCCCGCCAGAACCGGGCCACCCCCAGCAGCACCCCGCGCGCCCGCAGCGGCACCCGCACCATCGAGTGCACCCCGTACGCCAGCACCCGGGCCGACCGCTCCGGATCCTGCTCCCGCCACCTCGGGGCCTGGGCCAGCCAGGGCTCCAGCCCCGACTCCCCGCTGTGCAGCGCCCCGGCCAGCGGGGTGGCCGGCACCACGTCCAGCACCGTGTCCACCGGGTAGAACGGGGCGTCGTCGCGGATCCCGGCGAGCGCCACGCGGCGCATCCGCCCCAGCGAGGTGCCCGGCGGAGGCTCCTCGCCCGTCAGCACCTGGTCCGCCAGGTCCACCGTGACGAAGTCCGCGAACCGGGGCACCGCGACCTGCGCCAGCTCCTCCGCCGTCCGCGTCACGTCCAGCGAGCTGCCCACCGTCACCCCGGCGTCGTACAGCAGCCGCAGCCGCCGCTGCGCGCCCTCGGCCCGGCCGGACAGCGCCAGCAGCTCGGTGGAGTCACGCAGCGTGGCGACGCAGCCCGGCGGGCCGCCCACCTGGTCGGTGAGCCGGACGTTCACCGCCAGCAGCCGCTCCCCGGCCAGCACCACCTCGTCCGTCACCGGGCGCTGGGCGGTCAGCAGCTCCTCGGGCGCGGGTTCCAGGCCCAGCTCGGTCACCGGCCGGCCCTCGGCGTCCGGCGGCAGGTCCAGCAGCCGCCGCGCCTCGTCGTTGCAGAGCAGCAGCCGACCGTCCGCGCCGACGATCATGACGCCCTCGCGCACCGCGTGCAGCACGGCCGCGTGGTGCTCGTACATCCGGGTCATCTCCGCCGGGCCCAGCCCGTGGGTCTGGCGCCGCAGCCGCCGGCTGATCAGCGCCGTGCCGAGGGTGGCCAGCCCGACCGCGCCCGCGGCGGCGCCCAGCACCACCGGCAGCTGCCGCTCGCTCGCGCTGCTGACGCTGCGCACCGTGACGCCCGCCGAGACCAGCCCGGCCACCGAGCCGTCCGGCGCGTACACCGGGACCACCGCCTGGACCAGCGGGCCGAGCGAGTCGGTGACGCGCTCGGTCACCACCTGCCCGTGTACCGCGGGCAGGTAGGTGCCGACGAACTTGTGGCCGATCAGGGCCGGGTCGGGGTGGGTGTAGCGGATGCCGTCGTCGTTCAGCACGACGATGAAGCCGACGCCCGACGACATCCGCGCGGCCTCCGCCTTGGGCTGCAGGACCGCGGTCGGGTCGGGGGAGCGCAGCGCGTCGACGATGCCCGGCGAGTTGGCGAAGGTCTGTGCGACCGCCACCGACCGGTTGCGGGCCTCGTGGTCGGCGTCGGTGCGCGACTGCACCACCAGCGCCACCGCGGCCGCCGCCACCAGCAGCAGGACGACGAGGACCTGCAGCGCGAACACCTGCCCGGCCACCGACCGGTGCCGTACGGGCCACGGCCGCTTCGCGCGTGGCAGCTGTAGCCGACCGTTTGGGCGCCCACCGGAGGAGCCGGCGGAACCAGTAGCACCAGAGGCCGACGGAGCCCAGGATCGGCCCGGAAAACGGGCCATACGGCCATGTTTGCACCATGGCTGGCACAGGGCCAAGGCCAGCCCGCCCCGCGGCTTGGGCCGTTTGGCCTTCCCCGCCCCGCCTTGGCAAGATCGCAGGGTGTCCGAACCCAGCACCATCACCGACCCCGCCGACCCCCGCCTCGGCGACTACACCGGCCTCACCGACGTCGAACTGCGCCGTCGGCGCGAACCCGCCGAAGGCCTGTTCATCGCGGAGGGGGAGAAGGTCATCCGCCGCGCCCTCGCCGCCGGCTACCGGATGCGGTCGATGCTGCTGACCTCCAAGTGGCTGGAGGTGATGGCCGACGTCATCGCCGAGGCGGACGCCCCCGTCCACGTCGTCGAGCCGGGGCTCGCCGAAGCCGTCACCGGCTACCACGTCCACCGCGGCGCGCTCGCCTCGATGGAACGCAAGCCGCTGCCGCAGGCCGCGGACCTGCTCGCCGGCGCCCGCCGGGTCGCCGTCCTGGAAGGCCTGGTCGACCACACCAACCTCGGCGCGATCTTCCGCAGCGCCGCCGCCCTCGGCATGGACGCCGTCCTGCTCTCGCCCGACTGCGCCGACCCGCTGTACCGGCGCGCCGTGAAGGTCTCCATGGGCGCCGTCTTCGCGGTGCCCTACGCCCGGCTCGACCCCTGGCCGGCCGCCCTGGAGACCGTCCGCACCGCAGGGTTCACCCTGCTGGCCCTGACCCCCGCCGACGGCGCCGTCGACCTCGCCGGCCTCGCCCCGCACCGCCTCCCCAAGGCGGCCCTGATGCTCGGGGCCGAAGGCGACGGCCTGACCGGACCCGCTCTCGCCGCCGCCGACCACGCCGTCCGCATCCCGATGGCCCACGGCATCGACTCCCTCAACGTCGGCGCCGCCGCCGCCGTCTCCTTCTACGCCGTCACCGCCCCCACCGCCTGACGGGGACGTCGGCCTCCCCTCTCACGCCGGAGGAGCCCCCACGTAGAAAGCGGGAAGCAGGAAGTCGGCCAGGCCGACTTCCTGTGCCGCGCCCTCCCGTGCTCAGCCCGCCGCAGCGGTGGGCGGAGCCGGGGCGGCGGCCGGGGGCTGGGTGGCGGGGCCGGAGGCGCCGGGCCAGGACTCGTCCAGGGTGCCGTCGGTACGGACGGTGTAGCGGGTGGAGGTGGTCGCGCCGGTCGCGGCGACCCGCTCCTCGCGGACGACCGTCCCGCCGTCGAGCCGCCAGGTGGCCGTCGCCTGCGGGTCGGCCGCAGAGGTGCGGGAGGTGGCGGCGACCGGGGTGTCCCCGATGAAGGAGAAGAGCTGGACGAGGTCGACCGGCACCGAGCCCTCGGCCCGCCGCAGGACGACGACCGCAGCCGGGGCGCCCTTGTACCGGGCGGGCAGCACGGAGCTGAGCACGACCTGCGGGCCGGCCCCGACCGACCGGCCGTCCCGGAGCGCGATGCCGGGCCCGCCGGTCCCGTCGGGGTAGCTGCGGTTGGGCCAGTCCACCACCGGCCCCGATCCGTACGGGGGCGCCAACGGGCTGTCGCCCGTGCCGCCGTGTGCGGCCGCAGCGGCGGCGGGCGGGGTGGCCGGAGGCTGGGCGGCGGGGGGTTGGGTGCCGGGGGGTTGGGTGCCGGGGGCTGCGGCGGCCCCGTCCACCGAGGTCCCCGGCACGGCCTGCGCGCCGCCTGCGGCGGGCGCACTGGCGGTGGACCCGCTGGAAGGCCGCAGGCCCTGCTTGCTGCGGTTCTCGCACCCCTGGGCGGCCGCGATGGCCAGCGCGACGCCGAGCGTCACGGTGACGAAGACCACGAGCCGCTGCCGCAGCAGCCGCTGCCGCGCGTTGCCGGGCCGCCCGCCGGGGGCGGGGGTGTGCTGGCGGTCCCGGGGGTGCCCGCGGTCGCGGGTGCCGGGCCGGCCGGGGGGCGGGGTGTGCGGCCGCTCCCGCAGCGGGCGGGTCACCGGTGTGGCCTCGGGCCGGGGGAGCGGGGCGGTGGCCGCCTGCGAGCGCCGGGCCGCGGCTGCGGCGGCGGCCCGGGACCGTGCCGGGGCGGCGGGCTCGGGGGAGCGTCCGGGCGCGGGCACGCCGTGCCGGGCGCCGTCGGGGGCGGGCTGGGCCGCCGGGCCCGCCGGGGCGGGTGCCGCGGCCCGCCCGTGGCCGGGCCGCGCGGTCCGAGTGGCGGTTCCGGCTGCCGCCCCGCGCGCCGCGAGTTCGCTGAGGCGCTCGTGCAGTGCGGCCGCGCCGGGCCGCTCGGCGGGTTCCTTGGCGAGGCAGGCACGGATGAGCGGTGCCAGCGGCGTCGGTACGGCGGACAGGTCGGGTTCCTCGTGGACGACCCGGTAGAGCATGACTTCGGAGGACGCCCCGGATCCGAACGGGGTGTCCCCGGTGAGCGCGTAGGCGAGGGTGGCCCCGAACGCGAACACGTCGGTGGCGGGGGTGACGGCGGCGCCGCGGACCTGTTCGGGCGCGAGGAAGCCGGGGGAGCCGACGGCGGTGCCGACGTGGGTGAGGGTGCTGGCGCCGCGCGACCAGGCGATGCCGAAGTCGATGATGCGCGGGCCCCGCGGCGAGAGCAGGATGTTGGAGGGCTTGAGGTCGCGGTGGACGACCCCGGCCTCGTGCACCTTGACCAGCCCGTCGGCGAGTGCGGCGCCGATCCGGGCGGCCTCGGGCCAGCTCAGCGGCCCTTCGTCGCCGACCTGCTTGTAGAGGGAGGGCCCGGGCACGTACGCGGTGGCGAGCCAGGGGCGGTCGGCCTCGATGTCGGAGCCGACGACGCGGGCGGTGCAGCCGCCCCGGATGCGGGAGGCGGCGGCGATCTCGCGGGCGAAGCGGGTGCGGAACTCCTGGTCCTCGGCGAGTTCGGCGCGGATCAGCTTGAGGGCGACGCGCTGTCCGCGGCGGTCGGAGCCGAGGTAGACCACGCCCATGCCGCCGGCGCCCAGTCGCCGGTGCAGGCGGTACGGCCCGACGATGCGGGGGTCCTCACGCCTCAGCCGCATCATCGCCATGTTCCGTTCCCCGTCAGCCTGTGGGTGAGGCCCCGTCGGTTGGGGCATCGTCAGTTCCTGTCTGGCACAGCTTACGGACTGCCCCCTGCGGTGTGCTGATACGCAACACCTCAAGCAGCCGTGTGATTGTCGGATCGTGCGCTGACCCGCAGGTCATAGGGGTGCCGAAGCGTTTCTCGGGGTTGCCCCTCAGGGTTCCCCCGGGGTCGCGGCCAAGGCTCCCTCCCCCTGCGGTAGTACGCCTGAAGTCTGAGCGTCATCCTCCGGGATGCCCGAGGAACAGTACGACGGCATGACGCCCGGACGGCCCCCTGAGCAATAGCGTTGTGTTCAGCGGTGGACGGGGAGCTCGTCCCCCGAGGTAAGCCGTTCACCGCGCCAACTCGACCGGACCACAGGAGTAAGGGCATGGCACCGCAGCTCACGGGAAACCCCCGCCGTCGGTCGGCCGTCGTCCAGTCCCGGTCGGCCGAGCAGCCCACCAGGCACCCGGCCGTGGCGCTGGCCATGGCCCTGCCGTGCGCGGTGCTGCTGGTGCTGCTGTTCGGCGGTTGGGATCAGATGGCGAACCAGGCCCAGGCCGTCGCCGATCTGATCGGCCGCTGAGAACACGCCGGCCCCGACGGGGTCGGCCACAGAACGGGCACTGGTCCCCTGGGGACGGGGAACAGTGCCGCCGGGGAGGCCGCGGCCGCGATGACACGCGGACGGGCGTGTGTGGTGCGCAGAGCGCCCCGGCAGGCGGAGACGCCGCGTACGGACGTCGGTGAGGGCGACCGTACGCGGCTCTTCTCTTTTCCCGAAGCCGTCGTCTGTCTCGAAGGCGTCGGCTGCCCCGAAGCCGTCGTCAACGCCAAACGGCCGGGGGCCGGGGGGGGGGGGGGAGGCGCCCCCCCCCGGGGAGGGGGGGGGAAATGGGGTTTAAAAAGGTACCCCAACCCCGGAAAATAATGGTGGTA
>NZ_JBHXTQ010000093.1:0-11070 GCF_042677305.1 Kitasatospora sp. NPDC127121
CGACGAGCATCGACCTCGGATATGTCCCCATCCATGAACAGCTCAACGAGCTAACCCGACAACCGTCACGGTAAGCACCGTTGCAGTACTAGGGCTGCCCTACGGTTTCGCCGGACACCTGAGCCTGCGCGGGGCACGACAGGCGGCCGATACCTACCACCGGCACTACCGGCCTTCACCTGGACACCCCGAACCCGACCTGCTGCTCAGCCTCGGTGTCTACCTGGCCGACGACCCGGGCCGGGCCGCCGCATTGGCCCGCGTCCCGGCCACCGCGCTCCTGCACGCCCGGCAGGGACGCCCCTCGCCCCTGCCCACGGTGCCGCAGGCCGCCGAGATGCAACCGACCGGGCCAGAGCAGGAACTGCTGCACCGCCGGCTCACGGACTGGCTGGTCGGCGACCAGCAGACCGCGGTGGCGCGTCTGTGCGATCTGGCGACCGAGCTCGCGGCGACCGAGATCTGCGCGGTCACCAGCATCGCCGACCCCGACGAGCGAGCCCACTCCTACCGACTGCTGGCGGCCGCCGCCTGCTCGGTCTGAACGCCCAGCGCAGTACCGGAGGGACCTGAGCCGACACGATGAGCATGCCTGGCACCGATCCACAGAGCGCGGCGGTCCGGCCCGGGCGGAGCGACCGGACCCCGTCACCGCCGCCGGCCCGACCCCGTTGCCCGACCACCCCGACAAGGAGGACCTTCGCACGATCATCCTCTTCACCGTCCAGGTCCGGTCGACCTGGCTCACCGGCGCCGGACCCGAGACGTGGCCGCCCTAGTTGGTGCGCGGGGGAAGGCGGCGGCCGACGACGAGTTCGGGGCGGATGCGGATCCGGACGGCGCCGGGGGCGCGGCCGACGGCGGGGCCCACTTGGGCGCGGCCGAGGACGGTGACGTACCAGCCGGAGCCGTCCACGCCGTCCACCTCGTCGGCCTCGAAGGCGATCACGGCGTCGTCCACGGCCCGCGCGAGTTCGGAGCCGGCCGGGGCCGAGAGCAGCACTCCGCCGCCGTCCGACAGGTCGAGCCGGAAGGACACCGGCAGCACCGCCGGGAGGGCGCGGATGGTGTAGACCACCCGGCCGACCGCGGCCCTGGCCAGCAGTTCCAGCGCCCGCTCCCGGTCCAGTTCGAGCAGGTCGTGATCACCGTTCATGCCCTCGATGCTCGCCCCGGCGGTGGCGGCGCCGCGA
Organism: Kitasatospora sp. NPDC127121; assembly: GCF_042677305.1. Taxonomy (NCBI): domain Bacteria; kingdom Bacillati; phylum Actinomycetota; class Actinomycetes; order Kitasatosporales; family Streptomycetaceae; genus Kitasatospora; species Kitasatospora sp. NPDC127121. Next base: position 1,194 of record NZ_JBHXTQ010000093.1, read on the forward strand.
GGGCCGATGGTCCCGCCGGGGGTCCCGGGCCCGGACGTCGCGTCAGCCCCGGAGGGAGCGCAGGTGCCCCGGCTGCGCGGCGGCGGCCGCCTGGCGCAGCTCGGTGGAGATCAGCGCGGCCTGCACCCGCCGCTCCACGCCCAGCTTGGCGAGCAGCCGCGAGACGTGGTTCTTCACCGTCTTCTCGGCGAGGTAGAGCCGTTCGCCGATCTGCCGGTTGGTCAGGCCCTCCCCGATCAGCGCCAGCACCTCCTGCTCGCGCACGGTCAGCGCGGGCCCGGTGGTGACGGGCTGCGCGGGCTCGGCGTCGCTGCGCAGGCGGTTGAGCAGCCGGGTGGCGGCGCCCGGGTCCAGCATCGAGCGGCCGGAGGCGACGGTCCGCACGGCGGCCACCAGGTCGGTGCCGCTGATCTGCTTGAGCACGTACCCGGCGGCGCCCGCCATGACGGCGTCCAGCAGCGCCTCCTCGTCGTCGAAGGAGGTCAGCATCAGGCAGGCCAGGCCGGGCATCCGGGAGCGCAGTTCGCGGCAGACCGACACCCCGTCGCCGTCGCCCAACCGGACGTCCAGCACCGCGACGTCGGGCCGCAGCGCGGGCACCCGGACGAGCGCCTGCTCGGCGGTGGCGGCCTCGCCGACCACCTCCAGATCGGGCTCGCCGTCCAGCAGGTCGTGCACCCCGCGGCGCACCACCTCGTGGTCGTCCAGCAGGAACACCCGCACCGGCGCCGGTGCCCCGGCGCCCGCCGTCTTGGTCGCCATCACGCGGCTCCACCTTCGTCACCCCCGCACACTCCCGGCAGGGCCCAGGGCATCATCGCCCACCGGCCGCAGCAGGGCCCAGGGCCCAACGACCCCATTCGGGCGAGCGCGCGGGCGGCGCGGCCCCCGCAGGAGCCGCGCCGCCCGTAGGCCCTGTCCGGCCGAGGGGAGGGGCCGTCAGCGCCGCCGCGCGCTGCCGAGGCCCGCCAGCAGGAAGGCCAGCGCCACCCCGGCCCCGCTGACCGCCGCGAGCGCCACCCGGGAGCCGACGGCGCCCTCGTCCGACAGCAGGATCGCCACCGCCCCCAGCGAGGCGACGGCGGCGCCGACGACCAGCCACCCCGCGAGGGTGACGGCGGCGGGGCGGCCGGAGCGCGGCGCCGGCCGGGCGCCCAGGGCCGCCCAGCGGGCGGCGGTCTCGCGCTGCTCCCCGCGCCGGTCCCACCGGGCGCGGACCCGCAGCGCCGCGCCGCCGACCAGCCCGGCGAGGGCGATCTGCGCGGCGGGCCGCCAGTCGGGCAGGGCGAGCAGCAGCCCGCCGGCCATGGCGAGGGCGGCCCACCACAGGACGCAGGCCGCCGCGGCCGTGCGGGTGGAACGGGGCCGGTCGGCGCCGGCCTGGAGGTCGGCGATGGCGGGCAGGTACCAGACGCAGCCGCTCGCGGTGAGCGCGGCGGTGCCGATGGCGAGGACGGTGTGGGTCATGGGGCCGGCCTTCCAGGTCGCGAGGGGGGAGCCGTCCCCGCCCGTGACGGGGGCGTGGGCGGGGACGGCGGTCGGTGGGTGTTCGGAGCGGGTGGCCGGGGCGCGCCCGGCCTCGGGTCAGCTGTCCACGGCGGACCGCTCGCGCTCCGCCCTGGTCTGCGGCAGGTCGTACTTGGCCGGGGTCACGTCGCCCAGGTGGGTGGCGGGCTTGCCGGTGTTCTCCAGGACGTCCAGGGCCGCGATGTCGGGGTGGTGCAGGTCGAAGGCCGGGGATTCGGAGCGGATCCTCGGCAGCCGGACGAAGTTGTGCCGGGGCGGCGGGCAGGAGGTGGCCCACTCCAGCGAGCGGCCGTAGCCCCACGGGTCGTCGGCCTCGACCTTCTCGCCGTACTTGGCCGTCTTCCAGATGTTGTAGAGGAACGGCAGGATCGACAGCCCGAGCAGGAAGGAGAAGATGGTGGACAGGGTGTTGAGCGTGGTGAAGCCGTCCGAGGCCAGGTAGTCGGCGTAGCGGCGCGGCATGCCCTCGGCGCCGAGCCAGTGCTGGACCAGGAAGGTGCCGTGGAAGCCGACGGTGAGCGTCCAGAAGGTGATCCGGCCGAGCCGTTCGTCGAGCTTCTTGCCGGTCATCTTGGGCCACCAGAAGTGGAAGCCGGCGAACATCGCGTAGACCACGGTGCCGAACAGCGTGTAGTGGAAGTGGGCGACGACGAAGTACGAGTCGGAGACGTGGAAGTCGATCGGCGGGGCGGCGAGCAGCACGCCGGTGAGGCCGCCGAACAGGAAGGTGACCAGGAAGCCGACCGTCCAGAGCATCGGTGTCTCGAAGCTGAGCGAGCCCTTCCACATGGTGCCGACCCAGTTGAAGAACTTGACCCCGGTCGGGACGGCGATGAGGAAGGTCATGAAGGAGAAGAACGGCAGCAGCACCTGCCCGGTGACGTACATGTGGTGCGCCCACACCGTCACCGACAGGCCGGCGATGGCGACGGTGGCGGCGATCAGCCCCGCGTAGCCGAACATCGGCTTGCGGCTGAAGACCGGGATGATCTCGGAGATGATCCCGAAGAACGGCAGCGCCAGGATGTACACCTCGGGATGGCCGAAGAACCAGAACAGGTGCTGCCAGAGCATCGCCCCGCCGTTGGCCGGGTCGAAGACGTGCGAGCCGAACTTGCGGTCGCATTCGAGGGCGAGCAGGGCGGCGGCGAGGACGGGGAAGACCAGCAGCACCAGCACCGAGGTGAGCAGCACGTTCCAGCAGAAGATGGACATCCGGAACATGGTCAGCCCGGGTGCGCGCATGCAGATGATCGTGGTGATGAAGTTGACGGCGCCGAGGATGCTGCCGAAGCCGGAGAGCGTCACGCCCATGATCCACATGTCGGCGCCGACGCTGGGCGAGTGCACGGCGTCGGACAGCGGCGCGTAGAGGAACCAGCCGAAGTCGGCGGCGCCCTGCGGGGTCGCGAAGCCGGCGGCGGCGATCAGCGAGCCGAACATGAACAGCCAGAAGGACAGCATGTTCAGGCGCGGGAAGGCGACGTCCGGGGCGCCGATCTGCAGCGGCATGATCCAGTTGGCGAAGCCGGTGAACAGCGGCATCGCGAAGAGCAGCAGCATCACCGAGCCGTGCATGGTGAAGGCCTGGTTGAACTGCTCGTTGGAGAGGATCTGCGTTCCGGGCCGGGCGAGTTCGGCGCGCATGACCAGCGCCAGGACACCGCCGATCAGGAAGAACCCGAACGCCGACACCAGGTACATGGAGCCGATCGTCTTGTGGTCGGTGGTGGTCAGCAGTCTGACCACGGCCGAACCGGGCCGTTTCGGCCGAACCGACGGCTGCGGTACGGAGGTTGGCGGTGGCGTGGGGTCGCCCTGTGCCGGGGTGGCGCTCAAGGACGCACTCCTTAGGAACGTCGTGCGAATGGCTGGCGATCCATGATCCGAACGCACCGCCCCCGCCCCCTAGGGCCGTTCGACCCGCGCCCCCGGGGCCGCACGGCCCGCGTTCCGGCGCCCGGACCGGGACCTCCGGTGGCCGTCGGTCCCGCCCCGGCCCCTCGGGCGGCGCTCACCGCGCCGACGAGCACCGCTGGAGGAACGCCGGAACCGCCCCGGCGCCCGCACCCCGGAGCGCCCCCGCCCGGCCCCGTCCGCCCCGGGGCCCGCACCCCCGGCCCCGGCCCTCCGCCGCGCCCCGCCGGCCCCTCCCACCCCGCCCCACCGGCCACGACACCGCGCCCGCCGGCCGCCACCGCAGCCGGCCGCCGCCGCCCCCGGATGCCGCCTCCCCCAGGTGCCCGAAGTGTGAGGGTCGCGTGAGCGAAACAGGACGATTCCGTGCCCTACAGATCGGATCGGCCGTCAAGTAGCCTGCGGCCACACCCGCACCTCACCGGTCACACCCCCGCTCGGACACGCCCTGGCCCCCACCCACGCCCCGGAGGTACGCCGATGCCCCTGGCCCAGCCCGCCGCCCCCACCCGGCCGCGCTTCTCCGTCCTCGGCCCGCTGACCGGCGAAGCGGACGGCCGCCCGCTCGCCCTCGGCCCGCTGAAGCAGCGGCTGGTGCTGGCCGTCCTGCTGAGCCGCGCCAACACGGCCGTCCCGGTCGACCTGCTCACCGACGCGGTCTGGCCCGAGGAGCCGCCGCGCACCGCCCGCAAGAACCTCCAGGTCTACATCTGCACGCTGCGCACCCTGCTCGGCCGCGACCCCGGGCCCGAGCGGCTGGTCCACACCGCCGGCGGCTACCTGCTGCGGGTCGCCGAACCCGAGCTCGACGTCCTCCAGTTCCGCGCCCTCGCCCGGGCCGGCCGGGCCGCCGCCGACAGCGGCGCGCTCGCCCCCGCCGCCCGGCTGCTGCGCCAGGCCCTCGACCTGTGGCAGGGCCCGCCGCTCGCCGACCTGCGCTGCTCGCCCGCCGTCCAGGCCGAGGCCGACCGACTGGAAGCCCGCTGCCTCGGCGTCCACGAGGACTGGGCGGAGACCGAGTTGGAGCTCGGCAACGCCACCGCCGTCGCCGAGGAACTCGCCGACCTGGCCGAGCGCCACCCGCTGCGCGAACGCCTCCAGGCCGCCCGGATGAACGCCCTGCACCTGTCCGGCCGCCAGCCCGAGGCGCTCGCCGTCTACGACACCCACCGCCAGCTGCTCGCCCGCGAGTTGGGCCTCGAACCCAGCCCCGCCCTGACCGCCCGCTACCGGCAGCTGCTCGCCCACGGCCCGGCCCGCCCCGCCACCGCCCGGCCGGCGCAGCACCCCGGCCCGAGCCGCGCACTGCTGCCCGCCGACGCCACCGACTTCACCGGCCGGAGCCACGAACTACGCGACCTGATCGATGCGTTGGCGGAGGGCGGCGAGCGCGTCGCGGTCCTCTCCGGCCCGGCCGGCATCGGCAAGACCGCCCTCGCCGTGCACGCCGGACACCTGCTCGCCGACCGCTTCCCCGACGGCCGGCTGCTGCTCCGGCTGCGCGCCGAGGACGGCACCCCGCGCCCGCTCGCCGACATCCTCGCCGAACTCGCCGCCCTCACCGGCCGATCCGGCCCCAGACCGGCCGACCCGGCCCAGGCCGCCGCGCTCTGGCGCGCCTCCCTGGCCGGACGCCGGATGCTGCTGATCCTCGACGACGCCCCCGGCGAGGCCGTGGTCCGCGAACTGCTGCCGGGCTTCGGCCCGAGCGCCACCCTCGTCACCTCGCGCAGCCAACTCGCCGGACTGGCCTCGGTGCACCGGGTCACCGTGCCGCCCTTCGCCCCCGCCGAGGCGCTCGACCTGCTCGGCCGGATCGTCGGCACCGGCCGGACCGGCACCGACCGCGCGGCCGCCGCCCGGATCGTCGAGGCCTGCGGGCTGCTGCCGCTCGCCGTCCGGGTCGCCGGCACCCGGCTCGCCGTCCTGCGCCACCTGCCGCTCGCCGAGTACGCGGCCCGCCTCGCCGACCCGGCCGGCGCCCTGGACGAACTCGTCGCCGGGGACGTCACCGTCCGCGCCCGCCTCGACTCCGGCTGGCGCGACCTCACCGACCAGGGCCGCCTCGCCCTCGGCCGGCTCGCCGCCCTCCCGCTCTCCCTGCTGTTCACCCTCCCAGAGGCCGCCGCCGCCCTCGGCCGCCCCGAACGCCTCGCCCTGCGCACCCTGGAGGCCCTCACCGACACCGGCGCCGTCACCTCCCCCACCGGCGAGGTCACCGCCCACGCCGCCCTCTACGCCCTCCCCCGCCTCACCCACCTGCACGCCCGCGAGCACAGCACCGTACTGGCCGACAACCTCAGCTGAGCCCGCCGCGCCGGCCGGCGCCCCTTGGGCCGAGCGTCAGCATGTCCAGCAACTCCCCGCCCTCCAGGCCCTGTTCGACGGCCCGCAGGGCGAGCAGGACGCCCGCCGCCCCGGTGTGCAGGTCCGCCGAGAACCGCCGCAGCCGCATCCCGGGGACGAGCAGCCCCTCCGGCCGCGCGACCAGGTGCCACTGGAGCTTGCGGACCTGCTCGCGGACGGTGTCCCGGACCGCCGGACCGCCCAGCCGGTCCAGCGCCAGCAGCAGCCCGGCGCGGCCCCGGAACAGCCCGGGCTCGCGGACGAATCCGGGGGCGCAGACCCGCCGCACGTCGGCGAGGAACTCCTCGGGCCCGCCGAACTCCCCGAACCCGTCGAACTCCTCGGGCCCGTCGAACTCCTCGGGCCCGTCGAACTCCTCGGACCTACCGCCGCCGAGCGTCTGGTACTCCTGGGCGACGAGCGCGATCCCGCTGCTGCCGCGGTCGAGGTAGGCGAGCCGCCGCCCCCGGTCGAGAACCTGCACCGACCCGTCGGGCACCCGTACGCACTGCGCCACGGCGCGCTCCAGCGCCTCGCGCCCGGAGGCCAGCAGCCAGTCCTCGCCGGTCCGCTGGTACAGCCGCAGCTGGACGAGGGCGATCCCGGCGAGGCCGTACAGCAGTCCGGCCGCCGTCGGCGCGCCGAGCCCCGGGACGGTCTGCCCGCGCAGCACCGCGTCGAGCGCCCGCGCGTCGGCGAGGGCGTCCGCGAGTTCGCGCCGGCTGCCGAGGGCGTCGGCGAGCCGCAGCCGGGCGAGCGCGGCGCCGGCCCGGCCGCCGTGGAGGGCGACGGTGGGCGCGGGCCGGGCCTGCCGGGCCTGTGCGGCCAGTTCGGCGGCCTCGTCGCCGCGGCCGACCCGGGCGAGCACGGCCGCCACGCCGAGCGGCCCGTCGAAGAGCCCGCCTGCGCCCGGCCTCGGGCCGCGCCGCCGCATCGCCGCGATCAGCCAGTCCGCGTACTCGTCGGGGCAGGGCGCCCCGGCCCGGTGCAGCGCGTACAGCACGCCGGCGGCGCCGTGGGCGACACCGGTGCCGCCGTCGGCGAATCCGGCCGGGTCGCCGGGGAAGAGCCGGTCCGGCCGGTCGGGGGTGGCCCCGGCGTGGATGCCGGCGACGAGTTCGTTCCTGGCGGCGTCGAGGGTGGGCCCGGCGAGGAGTTCGCGGACCCGCCGTTCGCCGACCGGTTCCACCGGCGCCACCGGTGCCACGGCGCCCGGCCGCACCGGCCCCTCCTCCGGCCCGAGGCCGAACCAGTGCCGTGCCCGCCGTTCCAGCGCGGGCAGCTTGCCGGGATCGCGTTCGGCCAGCTCCATCACGGGCATCAGCAGCATCAGCCAGGTGGCCCAGAGCATGTGGCGGTCGGCGTCGGCCCCGTCGAGCCCGGGCGGGGGCTGCAACCCGCCCGCGCCGGCGAGCGGGACACGGCGGCCGGTGAGCTCCTCCGCGTACTCGAAGTCGACGAGCACCACCGAACCGTCCGGACGGACGATCACATTGGCCGGGTGCAGGTCGCCGAACCGGACGCCCCGCTCGTGCAGGGCGCCGAGCGCCTTCTCCAGCCCGGCCACGACCCCGGCCACCCAGTGCGCGTACTCGGCGCGCTGTCCGGCGGTGCAGTCCTGGTGCACCAGCGGGTAACGGCGGATCGCCTCGGCGAACAGCTGGACACCCTCGATGTGCTCCTGGACCAGGAAGGTGTGCTCCCAGACCGTCCGGACCTCGTGCAGCCGGGGCACGCAGTCCAGACCGGCGAGCCGTTCCAGCGCCCACTGCTCGCGCCGCAGCCGGGTGACGGCGTCGTCCCCGGCGGCGTCCAGCCCGGCGTGCGGGCGGGCCTCGCGCAGCACCACCCGCTCCCCGGTGGTCCGGTGCTCGGCGAGGTAGATCCCGCCGGCGTTGGAGAACTGCAGCACCTCGACGATCCGGTACGGCAGGTCGCCGCCGGCCGCCTCCCGGGCGGCCAGGTGCGGGCGCAGCTCCTCGGGCGGTTCGACCCAGGCGGGCAGTTGGAACACCGGGTCGCGCCGGTCGGGGACCAGCTCGCCGGACGGGTCGCGCAGCGCGGGCACGGGCCGCCCGTCCTCGTCCTGGCACCACAGCTCGACGAACGCGCCGTAGCGCACGTACACGGGGGCCGTGCCGATCCGCAGGTCGGTGAGCACGTACGGCCCCAGGCGGCCCGCCAGCACCTCGGCCAACTCCGCCGCGACGGCCAGGAACTCCTCCTCCGACGCCGGGTAGACGGTGACGAACTTGCCGCTGCTGCCGCGCCCCATGTACTTGCCGTTCGCGACCCGCAGCGCCTCGTCGCTGCGCAGGAACTTGAACGTCGTGCGGCGCGCCGTGCAGACCCGCGCGACGGCCCGCAGGGTCGCCTCGGCCTCCTCCGGCACGGTCGAGACGTGGATCTTCCAGCCCTGCTCCGGCAGCCGGGCGCCGTCCGGCCGCAGCGCCGTCCACAGCCCGCGCCGTTCGCGCCGCCACCCGGCGGGCGGTGCGCCGAGCCCCAGCTGGTACCGGCCGGCCCGGTCGCGGAGGCGGCCTGGGGTGTCGTAGTACGTCGGATCGGCGAGGCAGTACAGCTGGGTCTCCTGGGCGCCGGCCATGGCGCGCCTCCTCTTCCGGGTCGTCTTCCAAGCTCTTCCGGGTCATTCGTCTCCCGGGCCGCCGGGCCGTTCAGCCTGCGGGCGCCGGTAGCGGTGCCGGGGCCGGCGCCGGGCCGCGCCGGACCGGCGGCGCCCAGGTGACCACGGCCGCGCAGAGCGAGATGGCGAGGGCCAGCAGGGCGAAGGTCCGGGTGCCGCCCAGGGCGCCGAGCAGCGCGCCGCCCACCAGCGGGCCGAACGGCTGGACCAGGGTGGACAGGAAACCGGCGGCGCTCTGCACCCGGCCGATCCGGTCGGGCGGCGCGGCGAGCAGCATGCCGGAGACGAAGCCGATGCTGGCGACCGTGGACAGGCACATGCACACCGCACAGAGCAGCCCGATCAGCAGCGGGATCCGGGTGAGCACCAGCACCCCGGCGGTGGCGGCGGCCGCCCAGCAGCTGAGCGCCACCAGCCTGCCGTCACTCGCCCCAGGGCGCGCTCTGGGCCCAGTCCGGGCCTCCAGCCTCGGGGCGAGCAGCGCGCCGGCCAGGGCGCCGGCCGCGGTGCAGGAGACCACGGTGCCGCCGCCGATCCCGGAGCGGCCGCCGTCGGAGGCCACGGCCAGGGTGGTGAACATCAGCGCGCTGAACGCGAAGTTCATCCCGAGCCCGAAGATCAGCAGCAGGGTGCGCAGGTAGGGCTGGCGCCAGATGAAGCTGAGTCCGGCGGTCAGTTCGCCGCGGCTGAACGCCGCGCCGCTCCTGGCGGCGGGCACCGAGCGGGTCCGCATCAGCGCGACGCAGACGGTGGAGAGCAGCAGCCCGACGCCCTCCGCGAGGAACGGCAGCACCGGGTGCCAGGCGAACAGCGCGCCGCCGGCGATCGGCCCGACCAGCCGGGCGGCGGCGCCGCGCGCCTGCATCCGGGACGACGCCGCGCGGACCTGCTCGCGCGGCACCACCGCGCGCAGCAGGCCGCCGGCGGCGGGCCCGTAGGCGCTGGTGATGAGCGCCCCGGCGGCGGCCACCAGCAGCACCAGCGGCAGCGGGGTGTGGCCGCGCAGGACGGCGATCACCAGCGCGGTGACGGCGAGCAGGCTGCCGACGTCGCACACCCGCATCAGCCGGCGCCGCTCGATCCGGTCGGCGATGACGCCGCCGGGCAGCATGGTGAGCAGCAGCGCGCCGATCGAGACGGTGCCGATGGCGCCCGCCTGGGCGGCCGATCCGGTCTCCCGAAGGACGAGCAACGGCAGGGCGATCGAGGCGAGTTGGGAGCCGAGCGAGGCCATCAGGCCGCCGACCCAGAGCAGCCGGAAGTCCCGGTTGCGGGAGAGCGAGGTGGGCTCCATGGCCGTCCTCCGGGGTGGGGGGTGGAATCGGGCCGGGGGGGGCCGCCCCCCGCGGCGCCCCCCCCCCCGCACCCCACCCCCCCCCCCCCCGCCGGCCGGGGGGGGGTGGCGGCACCAACCCGCGCCCCACTGCTCGACCAGGACTGTCC
>NZ_JBHXTQ010000093.1:11080-33364 GCF_042677305.1 Kitasatospora sp. NPDC127121
CTGGCCACAAGCCCGCCCACCCAGAGCAGCCGGAAGCCCCGGGTGGGGGAGAGCGAGGTGGCCTCCATGGCCCTCCTCGGGGGTGGGGGTTGCTATCGGCCGGGGGGGGTCCCGCACCGGCGGGACCGCCCCGGAAGCCAATCACTGCCCGGCGGCCGGGGGCGGTGGTGCGCCCGCCCCCGCGCCGGACACCGCTGACCTGCCGCTGGTCAGGCGGAGGTCTCGGCGGAGCTGACGTAGCTGATCAGGCTGAAGCAGCTGCCGTCGGAGGCCTCCTGGAGGACCTTCATCGCCTGGAGGTCCAGGACGTTGGCGGCGTGCGCCTCGACCTCCGGGGTCTCCTCGCTGTCCTCGCCGACGATCGGGTCGATGTTCTCGGCCATGGCTGAACTCCTCTCGCTGGGTTGATCGGTGGGGGTTCGACGGGTGGTGGCCCGCCGTGGTGAAGACGGTAGGCAGGCGGGGCTGCGCACGGCCTGGGAACCGGTACGGCACCGGTATGGCCGCAGGTCGGGGCGACGGCGGGCGGCGCCTCCCGGCCCGCCGAGCCCGCCCGGCGGCCCTGCACACCCGCTTCGAGCTGCGGCCATACCGCCGGCAAGGCGGCCGCGAACCGGGCCCGAAGCCGGGCCGGGGAGCCTGGCCCGGCACGCCCGCACGCCCGGCTCCGTGCACGCCCCGGCCCCGTGCACCACCCAACCTCATGTACTCCCCGATGCACTCCCCGCACCGCGAAGGACTAGCGAAGGACTGCCACCATGCCCTGCCCGCTCTGCGCCCAACTCGCCAGCACGAACGACCAGTTCTGCCCCGCCTGCGGCACCCCCCGGGCCGCCGCCCTCGACCTGGCCGCCGAGGAGCGCAAGCTGGTGACGGTGGTCTTCTGCGACCTGGTCGACTCCACCGCCCTGTCCGGCGCGCTCGACCCGGAGACGCTGCGCGAGGTGATCCTGCGCTACTTCGAACGGATGCACCGTCAGATCGAGGCGCACGGCGGCACCTTGGAGAAGTTCATCGGGGACGCGGTGATGGCGGTGTTCGGCGTCCCGGTGATCCGCGAGGACGACGCCCACCGGGCGCTGGCCGCCGCGCTCGCCATGCTGGAGGACCTGGAGGACCTCAACACCGAGCTGGACGCCACCCTCGGGGTCCGCCTGGACGTCCGGATCGGTGTCAACACCGGCCAGGTGGTGGCGGGTTCGGACGCCTCGGCGCGCCAGGCCCTGATCTCCGGCGAGACCGTGAACATCGCCGCCCGGTTGCAGACCCAGGCCGCCCCCGGCCAGGTGCTGATCGGCCCGCAGACCCTGCGCGCGGCGGGGCCCGCCGCCCAGGTGCACGAGGTCGGCCCGCTGCGGCTCAAGGGCAAGACCGAGCCGGTCACCGCGTACCGCCTGGTCGGGCTGGACGAGGACGACCCCGAGCTGCTGCGCCGCTTCGACGTCCCGCTGGTCGGGCGGGAGCGCGAACTCGCCCAACTGGACGCCGCGCTGGCCCGGGTGGCCGGCGGCCAGGGCGCCGAACTGCTGCTGGTCGTCGGTGAGGCCGGGATCGGCAAGACCCGGCTGGTGCGCGAGTGGCAGGAGCGGGCGGGCCGGCACACCGCGCGCTGCGGCACCGGCCGCTGCCGCAGCTACGGCGAGCAGGGCGTCCTGACCCCGCTCGCGGAGGCCGTCGGGGCCCTGCTCGGCGGCCCGGGGACGCCCGCGCCCGCCGAGGCGCTGGACCGGCTGGCACAGGCCACCGCGCCCGGGGTGGGCGCCGAACAGTCCCTGGACCGGCTGGCCGCGATCCTGCGCGGGCGGACCGTCGAGCGCCCGGCCGTGCTGGTCCTGGACGACTGCCAGTGGGCCGGCCCGGTGCTGCTGGACGCCGCCGAGCGGCTGGTCGCCGCCCTCGGCCAGGCCCCGGTGCTGCTGCTGTGCCTGGCCCGGCCGGAGCTGCCGGCCTCCCGCCCGGAGCTGCCGGCGCTGCCGGTCGGCGGCCTGTCCTGGGACGAATCGGCGCTGCTGGCCGCCCAGTTGACGGAGCTGAGCGCCCACCAGGACGCGGTGCCGACCCGGCTGCTGGAGCGGGCCGAGGGCAACCCGCTGCACCTGGAGGAGCTGCTGGCCGCCCTCACCGAGGCGGACGGCCCCGCCCTCGCCGACGAACTCCCGCCCACCGGCCGGGCGTTGCTCAGCGCGCGGATCGACGACCTGGAGCGCGACGAGCGCACCACCCTGGACCTGGCCGCCGTACTCGGGCGCGCCTTCACCGCCGCCGAACTCGCCCAGCTCGCCCGCGGCGGCGCCGACCAGGACGCCTTCGCCGACCCGGAGGACGACGTCTTCACCGGTCCGTTCGACGGCCTCCCCGGCCTGCCCGCGGGCGACGACACCCCGCCGCGGCTGCACGCCGCTCTGGCCCGGCTGGCCGAGCGCCGCCTGGTCGAACCGGCCGGCACCAGCTTCCGGTTCAGCAGCGGCCTGGTCCAGGAGTCGGTCTACCAGTCGATGTCCAAGCGGGCCCGCGCCGAGCGCCACGAACGCGCCGCCGACCTGCCGGCCGTCCGCGCCGCCGGGGACGCCGCCGTCGGCGGCCACCTGGAGCGCGCCCACCGCTACCGGCTCGAACTCGGCCTGCTGGACGCCCGGACGGACGCCCTGCGCACCCGCGCGGCGGCCGCCCTCGGCGTGGCCGGCGCCCACGCCCTCGCCCACGCCGACCTGCCCGCCGCCACCGACCTGCTGGAGCGCGCCGTCCGGCTGCACTACCCGAACGAGCGCACCGCCGGCCCGACGCTGCGCCGCCTCGGCGAGGCCCGGCTGGCGCTCGGCCGGGCCGACGAGGCCCTGCCCGTCCTGGCGCAGGTCCGCGACTCGGCCGCCGACCCGCTGGACGCCGCGCACGCCCGGCTCGCGCTGGCCGCCCGCGGCCTGCCGCCCGGCCCGGAGCAGCCCGCCGCCACCGCCCGCGCCGTCCTCCCGCTCTTCATCGACCTGCGGGACGACCTCGGCCAGGCCCGGGCCGGGCTGCGCCTGGCCGAGGAACACCTGCTGGCGGGCCGGCACACCGAGGCGGAGCGGCTGCTGGACGACGCCCTCGACCACGCCGCCCGCACCGACGCCGAGCTGGACCGGGCCGCCGTGCTGGCCGCGCTGGCCGCCTCCCTGCTGGCGGGCCCCGAGCCCGTCCCGAACGCCGTCTTCCGGCTGCGGGCCCTGCTGGCCGGGCACGGCGCCGGCCACCGGACGGTGCGGGTCGCGCTCAACGGCCCGCTGGCCGTCCTGCTCGCCCTGCGCGACCGGCCCGGCGAGGCCGAACTGCTGCTGGCCGAGGCCAACGGCCTGGCGGGCGAGCTGTCGCTGGCCGACGCGATGGTCTCGCTGCCGGCCCTGACCGCCCAGGCCGCGGCGGCCACCGGCCAGACCGGGCAGGCGCTGGACCTGCTCGCCGACGCCGCCGAGGTCGCCCGCCGGCTGGGCAACGCCGCCCCGCTGCCCCGGCTCGCCCTCACCACCGCCCGCGCCCTGCTGGACACCGACCGCCCGGGCCCGGCCGCCCGCCACCTGGACGGCGTCGACGCCACGTCCGCGCTGCCGCCGGTGCTGGCGATCGAGCTGGACGCGCTGCGCGGCCGGCTCGCCGCCTCCCGGGGTGAGGCCGACCCGGCGCTGGAGCTGACCGCGGCCGCCGCCCAGGCCGCCGAGGCCACCGAGTCGCTGCTGCTCCAGGCGCTCACCGCGCTGGACCGCGCCCACGCGCTGCTGCTGCTCGACCGGCGCGCCGAGGCCGCCGTGGCGGCCGCCACCGCCCGGGACCGGTTCGCCGCCAAGGGCCACCTGCCGGGCGTGCGCCGGGCCGAGCGGCTCGGCGGCGCCCGGTGAGCGGCCCGGCCGGCCTCACCTGGAGCCTGCGCGGCCGGGCCGCCGCGGACCTGCCGGTGCTCGCCGACACCACCGCCCACGACACCACCGGCCCCGACACCACCGGTCCCGACGGCGGGGGCACCGGCAAGGGCGTGCGGGTGTGCGTCGTGGACTCCGGCATCGAGCCGGACCACCCGCTGGTCGGCCCGCTGAACGGCTCCTGGGTGGTGGTCAAGGACCCGACGACCCGGGAGCTGGTGGTCCGCCCCGACCGCACCGGCGACACCTGCGGCCACGGCACCGCCTGCGCGGGCATCATCCGCCGCACCGCCCCGGACTGCGAGCTGTACAGCGTCCGGGTGCTCGGCGAACGCTTCACCGGCACCGGCGACATGCTGATCACCGGGCTGCGCTGGGCCGTCGAGCAGGGCTTCGACGTCGTCAACCTCAGCCTCTCCACCACCCGGACCCGCTTCCTGGAGGAGCTGCACGCGATCGCCGACGACGCCTTCTTCGCCCGCACCGCGATCGTCGCCTCCGCCCACAACACCCCGGTGGAGAGCTACCCCTGGCGGTTCTCCTCGGTCATCTCGGTCGGCAGCCACCAGGAGGACGACCCGGCCCTGCACCTGTACAACCCGGCGCCGCCGGTCGAGTTCTTCGCCCCCGGCCAGAACGTCCGGGTCCCCTGGCTCGGCGGCTCCACCATCCGCACCACCGGCAACAGCTTCGCCACCCCGTACGTCGCCGGGCTGTGCGCCCGCATCCTGTCCGGCCACCCGAGGCTGACGACCTTCCAGCTGAAGAGCGCGCTCTACCTCACCGCAGCCAACGTCCAGGTCGGCACCGGGGCCGGTCCTCACCGTCCCCCAGGCGGGAGTTCGACGACCGAGCCCACCCCGTCCACCCCCATCACGGAGGCGCCCGATGACCCTCAGCACTGATCCCGCCGTCGACCCGCTGGCCCGCGAGCTGCTGCAGTCCGTGGTGGACGTGGCCCGAGCGATCTTCGGCGCCGAGGCCGGTTCGGTCTGCCTGCTCGACGAGGCGGCCGGGGAGCTGGTGTTCCAGGCCGTCTCGGGGCGCGGCGAGGAGTCCCTGGTGGGCCGCCGCTTCCCGGCGGGCAGCGGCATCGCGGGCTGGGTCGCCGCCTCGGGCGAGCCGATGGTGGTCGACGACCTAGGCGCGAGCCGCACCTTCGACCGGGCCTTCGCCGAGTCCACCGCGTACGTTCCGAACGCGCTGATGGCGGCGCCGCTGACGCACGGCAGCAGGGTGCTGGGCGTCCTGGAGGTGCTGGACCCGGCCCCGCAGGCCCGGTCCAGCCTGCCCGAGCTGGACCTGCTCGCCCTGTTCGCCCGCCAGGCCGCCGCCGCCCTGCGGGTCATCGCCGAGCGCTCCCCGGCCCCGGCGGCGGTGCCCGACCGCGCCGCCGCCCTCGACCTGCTGGCCGACCTGGAGGAGCTGCTGCGCCGTCAGCCCTGACGCGGCGCCAACCGCGCGATCGATCCGCGCTCCAGCGCCGCGTACACCGCGCCGTCCGGGCCGACGGCGATGCCGTGCGGCTCGGCGGCCGGGCCGGGCAGCCGGTGGCCGTCGAGCTGCCCGTCCGGGCCGAGCACCCCGATCCGGCCGGCGCCCCACTCGGTGAACCAGAGCCGGCCGTCCGGGCCGCAGGTGATCGCGTGCGGCCGGGCCGCCCGGTCGGCCAGCGGGTACTCGGTGACCTCGCCGTCCACCGTGATCCGGCCGACCAGCCCGCCGCCGATGCCGACGTACCAGAGCGCGCCGTCCGCCCCGGCGGTGATCCCGACGGGGGCGGTGCCCCCGGTGGGCAGCGGGTGGACGGCGACCTCGCCCCCGACGGTGATCCGGGCGACGGCGTCCGCCTGGTTGAGCGTGCACCAGAGCGCGCCGTCCGGGCCGGCCGTGATGAACGACGGGAAGGCCCCGGCCCGCGGCAGCGGGTACTCCGTCACCTCGCCCTCGACGGTGATCCGCCCGATCCGGTCGGCGTTCAGCTCGGTGAACCAGAGCGCCCCGTCGGGCCCCGCCGCGATCCCGTACGGCCCGGCGCCCGCCGTCGGGACGGCGAAGGAGCTCGCCTTCCCGTCGGTGTCGATCCGTCCGATCCGGTGGTCGCGCATCCGGGTGAACCAGAGCGCGCCGTCCGGGCCGACGGTGAGCACCGCGGGCCCGCACTCCGGCGCCCCGAGGCCGTAGCGCTCGACCGTGCCGTCCGCCGCCAGCCGTCCGATCTCCCCGGCGTGCACCAGCGTGAACCACACGCCCCCGTCCGGCCCCACGGCGACCCCGTACGGTCCGGCCCCCTCCTCGGCGACCTCGATCAGCTCCGCGATCCGTGTCATGCGAACCCCCACCCTCACTATCGCGACTATTATCGCATTAGTGATGCTCGCACGCCCGCCCCGCCCCCGGCAACCGGGTTACTCCCCGTTCCCCGCGCGACGGGCGGCCCGCGGGGCGGGGACACCGCGCAGGACGGAGACGATGCCCACACCGGCGGCGCACACCGGGACGGCGAGCAGCGCCCCGAGGATGCCGGCGATCCCGGAGCCGGCCACCACGGCGACCATGATGGTGGCCGGGTGCAGCTCCACCGTCCGGCTCTGGATGAGGGGTTGGAGCACGTTGCCCTCGAACAGCTGGACCGCCATCACCACGCCGAGCGCCCACAGCGCCGTCCCGATCCCGCCGTCGGCGAGCGCGACCAGCACGGACGCCGCCCCGGACAGGAAGGCCCCGACGAACGGGATGTAGGCGCCCATGAACACCAGCGCGCCCAGCCCCGGCGCGCCGGGCACCCCGAGCGCCACCAGGCCGATGGTGATGAAGGTGGCGTCGATCAGCGCGATCAGCGAGGTGCCGCGCATGAAGCCGGCCATCGCGTCGAAGGCCCGCTCGGCACAGGCGATCACGGTCTCGGCGCTGCGCTCGGGCAGGTAGGAGCGGATCGTGTCGCCGGTGCGGTGGCCGTCCCGGAGGAAGAAGAACACCAGGGCGAGCGCCAGCACGCCACCGGCGATCAGCTGGGTGGCCAGGCCCAGCCCGGACAGCACGCCGTTGGTGACGGTCGAGACCAGCGAGTTGGTCTCCCCCTTGGCGTTGTCCAGCGCGTGCCGGATCTTCTCCCCGGTCGGGCCGAGCCACGCGGCGAGCTGGTTGCCCGCCTGCTGGAGGGACTCGGCGATCTGCGGGGCGCTGTGCACCAGCGCGTTGACCAGCAGCGCGATCACCCCGCTGACGGCGGCGACCAGCAACACGCAGGTGAGCCCGGCGGCCAGCCCCCGGTTCACGCCCCGCCGGACCATCCACGGCACCGCCGGATAGAGCAGCGAGGCCCCCAGCAGCGCCAGCACCACCGGCACGGTGGCTGCCCGCAGCTCGACCAGCGCGAAGACCAGCAGCGAGGCGAGGGCGAGCAGCAGGATCACCGCCGCGGCCCAGGCGGCCGCCTGCCGGACCACCGGCGGCAGCATCAGGTACGGCCTGCGGGGGTCCGGCGCGGCCCCGCCCACGAACCGGGGTTCCACCGCCGGGCCCTCCCCAGCCGGGTGCTCCTCGGGCACGGCCACCTCCGCCTGGCTCGTCGACGAGTCCGAATCACCCCGTCTCGGCGGACGATCCGTCAGCGTGCCCGCTTCCGGCCGGCTCCCCGGCGACAACGGCACGCCGTCGTCCAACCGATCAAGGGTGGAGCCGATTCAATCCGCCCCCCGTCCGTCGCGTACAGAGCAGCCGGTGGAGCTCACCTCATCGGACGAAGCACCCTGGCGGACGCGTTCGAGCGCCGGACCTCAGTTCGCCCCGGAACGCCCCCGTCCACCCGGAGCGGCCGACCCCGACCAGCAGGCGGCAGGCTCACCGGCGGCCGTCCAGGACGGCGCGCAGCACGCCGATCCGGTTGCTGGTGATGGAGGCGACCCCGGTGTCGCGCAGCCGGCGCATGGTGCGGCGCAGGTCGGCGGTCCAGGTGGAGACGGCGAGCCCGGCGTCCGCGGCGGCGGCGGTGAACTCGGGGGTGACCAGGCCGAACGGCGGGTTGAGGTAGCGCGGGCGCAGGTCGTCGAGCAGGGCCCGGACGGGCAGCCGGGGCTCCTTCCAGGTAAGGGCGATCTCGGCGCCGGGCGCCAGCGCGCGGACGGCGAGCATGGCGGTGGCGGGGCCGCAGAAGGAGACCAGCCCTTCGGCGCCGAGGCCGGTGACGACCGACCAGGTGGCGGCGACGGGGCCGGGGTCGTCGAGGTCGATGAGCAGCCGGGGGCCTCCGGCGGCCGCGACGACCTTGACCGTCTCGGCGAGGGTCGGGACGGCGAGCGGCCCCCGGCGCAGTTCGTCGAGCTGCGCGGTGGTGACCCGGCCGATCGACCGCGGGTCGCCCCAGAGGCGTTCCAGGGTGCGGTCGTGCAGCAGGACGGGCACCCGGTCGCGGGTGAGCTGGACGTCCACCTCGACGGCGTCGGCGCCGGCGGCGAGCGCGGACTCGACGGAGGGCAGGGTGTTCTCGCGGTGGCGGTACGGGTCGCCGCGGTGGGCGACGGCGAGCACCCGGCGGCGGTCGGCGGCCGGTTCCCCGACCGCGCGGACGGCGCTCTGGGTGGTCGGCAGATGCGGGTGGGACATCCCGGGCGGGCCTCTCGTTCGGAACCGGTACGGACGGGGCTCGACGCGCCGTCGGCGCGCGGCGCGCGGCTAACGCCGCTCGATCATCACATTGGTGGACTTGATGACCGCGGTGGCGGGGGCACCGGGGACGAGGTTCAGCTCCTCCGCCGACTCCCGGCTGATCAGCGACACCACCCGGAAGGGCCCCGCCTGGACCTCCACCTGGGCCGCGACGTCACCGAGCACCACATGGGTGACGATCCCGGGGAAGCGGTTGCGGGCCGAGGACGGGCGGCCCTCGGCCTCGGCGTTCTCCGGGCGGGCCAGCTCGCGGGCGAAGGCGGCGAGGTCGACGCCGGGGATGATCCGGTGGCCGTGCTCGTCCCGCTCGGCCGCGACCCGCCCCGCGTCCACCCAGCGCCGCATGGTGTCGGCACTGACCCCGAGCAGCGCCGCGGCTTCACCGATGCGGTACGGGTTGACCGGCGCCTCGGACTGGCCCATGTACGACTCCTGACACTGACTCGGGAACTGCCCCGGGGCTGGCCCGGGGAACGTGGGACGGGAACGGGGACGCCGCACGCGCGGCGGGCCGTCGCCGTCATCCTGCCGTACCGGCGGCCGGGGCCGCCAAGCGAGGCGGGTCAGGGCTCGCCGAAGAGGTCGCGGCGCACCGCGTCCCCGGCGGTGAGGACGGCCCCGGCCAGCACCGCGCCGCCGCCCGCCGTGCCGGGCCGGACCTCGGTGCGCAGCGGCGACAGCTCGGCCAGCCGCCGTTCGACCCGGCCGGCCAGTTCGGCGCCGCCGGCCCGGCCGAGCTCGCCGCCGAGCACCACGCAGCCCGGGTCGAGGACGACGCAGATGCTGGCGGCGCCGACCGCGATCCGCGCGGCCAGCTCGTACAGGAACGGCCCGCCGGGCCCGTCCGGGCCGAGGGCGTCCAGCGCGGCGCGGACGGCCGCCTCGGCGGCGGGGGCGTCCCCGGCAACGCCGGCGGGAAGTCCGTGGGCGCGGGCGAGCTCGCAGACGGCGGCGCTGCCGGCCAGGCTGTGGAAGCCGCCGTCGCAGCCGGTGGCGCTGGGCAGGCCGCCGGTGCCGGGGACGGGCAGGAAGCCGATCTCGCCGGTGCCGCCGGAGAAGCCCCGGCGCAGCCGGCCGTCCAGGACGACGGCGGCGCCGACGCCGTGGCCGAGCCAGAGCAGCACGAAGGTGTCGCGGTCGCGGGCGGCGCCGATCCGGTACTCGGCCCGGCCGGCCAGGTTGACCTCGTTCTCCAGGATCACCTCGGTGCCGGGCAGCCCGCGCAGTTCGGCGAGCAGTTCGGCGTGCCAGGCGGGGAGTTTCCCGGTGCTGTTGAGGCGCCCGGTGGCGGGGTCGACCAGTCCGGGGGCGCCGACGGCGACGGTGTGCAGCCGTTCGACGCCGACGCCGCGCGCGGTGTCCAGCAGGGTGCGCACCAGGTGCTGTGCGGTGTCGGGCGTCCCGTCGCCGTGCACCGGGACCTCGGCGCTGGCGAGGGTGCGCCCGGCGAGGTCGGCGACGACCAGGCTGACGCCGCCGGAGCGCACGTCGAAGGCGGCGAGGTGGGCGCGGGAGGCGACCAGCGCGTAGAGCCGGGCGTTGGGGCCGCGCCGCTGCTCGCCCCGCTCGCCGACGACGGCGACCAGGCCGGTGCGCTGGAGGCGGTCGAGCAGGTCGGCGACGGTCGGCCGGGAGAGGCCGGTGAGGTCGCGCAGCTCCGTCGCGGTCAGGGGGCCCTGTTCGAGGAGCAGGTTGAGGGCCAGCCGGTCGTTGATCGCCCGGGCGGTGCTCGGCGTGGCCGTGCGCGCGGTGGTCATGGCGGCTCATCCTTCCAGAGTGTTTCTATCAGGGTCCCTTCCTGATAATTTTATCGGACCATCCGCCGGACGGCCGTCGCCGCCGCGCGGACCGAACGGCCTGCACGTAGACCACCCTCAGGCACGTCAGAACCACCGCCGGGCACGCCAGACCACCCACCAGCACGTCAACCACCCACACAGGGCACCGTCGCGCCGCCCCGCCTGCGCGACCCGGGAGGGAACGCCGGATGAGCACGACCGCACACTCACTGGAGCCACTGGCCTCCCCACGCCGGGCCAGGGCGGGCATCGCCCTGGTCTTCGGCGTGCACGGCGCCGTCAGCGGCAGCTTCGTCACCCGCATCCCGTGGATCCAGGACCGCCTCGACCTCTCCCCCGGCCAGCTCGGCCTGGCCCTGGTGATGCCCGCCATCGGCTCCTCCCTCGCGATGCCGCTGGCCGGCCGGTTCGTCCACCGCTACGGCGGGCGGGCGGCCGTCCGCGGACTGATCTCGCTCTGGTGCCTGGCCCTCGCCCTGCCCGCGCTCGCCCCCTCGCTGCCGGTGCTGTGCGTGGCGCTGCTCGCGTACGGCGCCTCGGCCGGGATGGCGGACGTCGCGATGAACGCGCAGGGCGTGGAGATCGAACAGCGGCTCGGCCGCTCGATCATGTCCGGACTGCACGGGATGTGGAGCGCCGGCGGGCTGCTGGCCTCCGGCTTCGGCATCCTGGCCGCCCACCTCGACCTCGACGCCCGGCTCCAGCTGGCCGTCACCGCGCTCGTGCTGCTCGCCCTCGCGCAGCCCGTCTGCCGCAACCTGCCCGACCTGCGGGCACCGGAGGGGGCGGAGGAGCCGCCGCGGTTCGCACTGCCGCCGCGCAGCTCGCTGGTGATCGGACTGGTCGGCTTCTGCGCCGTCTTCGCCGAAGGCGCCTCGATGGACTGGAGCGGCGTCTACCTGCGGGACGTCACCGGCGCCTCGGCCACCGTCGCGGCCGCCTCCTACACCGCCTTCTCCCTCACCATGGCCGTCAGCCGCCTCTGCGGCGACGCGGTGGTCCGCCGGCTCGGCGCCGTGCGCACCACCCGCCTCGGCGGCGCCGTCGCCACCGTCGGCGGCCTGCTGGTGGTGGCCGCCGACAGCCCGGCGCTCGCCATCCCGGGCTTCGCCCTGATCGGCATCGGCATCGCGGTCACCGTCCCGCTGGCCTTCGCGGCGGCCGGGCGGATCGGCAGCAACCCCAGCCAGGCCATCGCGGGCGTCGCCACCGTCACCTACACCTCCGGCCTGGTCGCGCCCGCGATCATCGGCGCCCTCGCCCAGGCGACCTCGCTCACCGTCTCCTTCGGCCTGGTCACCGCGCTCGCCTTCGCGCTGCTGCTGAGCGCCGGGGCGCTGCGCCGGGCCGAACGGAATTCCCCCGGATCTGGCGCCGAGAATGTGACCGCAACGTCACCGGAAAGCACTTCGAAAAAAGATCTCTCTGCGATATGATCTAGGAAATTCCGGGGAATTCCTCGCTAATATCGCCGACCGCCGGGCGCATTCCGCGCCCGGCGGTTTCGCGATCCGTGAGGTGGACCCCGTGTGCTACGACCCCGACGCCGCCCCGCCCGCCGTCACCCCCGCGCTCTGGCCCCTGGCCGAGGCGGCGGCGCTCACCCTGACCTCGGCGGACGGCACCGAGTTCGCCGCCTTCCTGGCCCGCCCCGAGGTGGCCACCGGGGTCGGCGTCCTCGTCCTGCCGGACAACAAGGGCCTTTCCGGCTTCTACCGGCAGACCGCCGCCCGGCTCGCCGAACAGGGCCACCCCGCGCTCGTCGTCGACTATTACGGCCGCACCGCCGGAGCCGATCCCGAAAGCCGCCCGGAGGAATTCGGCGACCTGCCCGGCCTGCTCCGCCACCTGCTCGCCCTCACCCCCGAAGGCCTGGACGCCGACCTGGCCGCCGGCCTCACCCGGCTGCGCGCAAACGGGCCGGCCGAGGTGGTCGCGCTCGGCTTCTGCTTCGGCGGCCGGCAGGCCTTCCGCGCCGCCGCACCCCGGTTCGGGCTGGCCGGCGCGGTCGGCTTCTACGGATACCCCGACGCGATCAACGGTTCCCCGGGGCCCACTCAGCTCGCGGCCGGCCTCAGCGCGCCGATCCTCGCCTTCTGGGGCGGCGCGGACGAGCACATCCCGCCCGCCGCCGTCGACGCCTTCGACGCGGCCCTGGCCGCCGCCGGCAACCCGCACGAGTTCGTCACCTACCCGGGCGCGCCGCACAACTTCTTCGAGCTCTCCGCCGTCGAATACTCGGACGCGGCCCAGGACTCCTGGCGACGTCTGCTGGGATTCCTCGCCGACCGCTCCGCATCCGCGACCCCCCGGAGGACGCTCTGATGTCCCGCCAGTCCCGCCAGTCCTGCATTTCCCGGCTGTCCCGCATTTCCCGGCTGTCCCGTCGTGCGCGGCTCGCCGCCGCCACGGCCGCCCTCGCCACCGCCGCGGTGGCGCTCACCGCCCCGCCAGCCCCCGCAGCCACCACCGCAGCCACCACCGCGGCCACCGCCGACTTCGGGCCCGCCGAGATCCGCACCGGCATGTACGCGGGCCCGGACGACCTGTGCCTGGAGGTCGCCGACTGGCGCACCGACGACGGCGCCCCGGTCCGGATCTGGACCTGTACCGGCGGCGCCAACCAGCAGTGGACCCAGAGCGCCCGCGGCTGGGTGAACCTGAACAGCGGCAAGTGCCTGGACATCCCGGCCTTCAGCACCACCTGGGGCACCCAGGCCGACCAGTGGACCTGCGACGGCGGCGCCAACCAGAGCTGGAGCGACCCCCCGGCCAGCCACCCCGGCACGCCCCGCCGGATCGTGAACGGCTACAGCGGCCTCGTCCTGGACGTCTCGGGCGGCACCCTGACCGACGGCACCCCGGTGATCCAGTGGGAGTTCCACAGCGGCGACAACCAGTTCTGGCACTACAACCCGGAGAAGCCCCCGTACAGCTGACCGCGACCGCCCTCGACGGCAGGTCCTGTCCGGGCACCGGTTAGGCTCGGCCGGTGCCCGCACCCGCGCCGCCTGCGCCCGCAACAACCCCGCCCGCCGTCGAGCAGCCGCCGTCCGGCCCCGCGCCGCGTTCGCCGTGGTGGCGGTTCGCGCTGCTGGTGGTGCTGCTCGGCGCCGCGGCCGGATCGCTGCTGCTGTGGAGCCCGACGGCGCTGCTGAACGGCGGCCTCGCCGACCGGATGCCCGGGTACTGGTTCGCGCCGCTGTTCGCCACCGTGTACGCGGTCGGCACGCTCGCCTTCGTCCCCCGGCCCGCGCTGAACGCCGCCGCCGGGCTGCTGCTGGGCATCCAGCAGGGCGTGCTGCTGTCGGTGCTCGGCACCACGCTGGGCGCGGCCATGGCCTTCGGGCTCGGCCGGGGCCTCGGGCGCGAGGCGCTGCGGCCGCACCTGCGCGGGCGGGTGCTCGGCACGCTGGACCGGCGCTTCACCGAGCAGGGCTTCCGCAGCGTGCTGGTGCTGCGGCTGCTGCCGGGCATGCCGTTCCAGGCGGCCAACTACGGCGCGGCCTTCTCCGGGGTGCGCTTCGCGCCCTTCCTGTTCGCCACCGCGATCGGCGTGGTGCCGACCACGGCGGTGTACGTGACGGCGGCGGCCAGCGC
Organism: Kitasatospora sp. NPDC127121; assembly: GCF_042677305.1. Lineage (NCBI taxonomy): Bacteria > Bacillati > Actinomycetota > Actinomycetes > Kitasatosporales > Streptomycetaceae > Kitasatospora > Kitasatospora sp. NPDC127121. The sequence goes on from NZ_JBHXTQ010000093.1 coordinate 25,038, forward strand.
GGGCGAGCCGGGCTCGGCGGCCTTCCTGGTGTCGGCCGGGGTGATCGCGCTGCTCCTGCTGGGCAGCGTGGTCGGACTGTGGCGGGCCGTGGCCGCCCGCCGCCGCGCACCGGCCGCCTGAGCACCTGAGCACCTGACCGCCACACCCCCCTGACCGGCCGAGATTCCGAGGCACTCGGGGGGCGCTCGACAATTCGCTCGCGCCCGCCGGTCGGTGGGCACCAGGATGTCCCGCATGACCGAACTCTCCCCGCGGGTGGACCCGCCGATGGCGGCCGACGAGACCGCCATGCTCACCGCCTGGCTCGACTACCACCGCAGCACCCTCGCGCTCAAGTGCGAGGGCCTGACCGACGACCAGCTGCGGCTGCGCTCCGCCCCGCCGTCCGCCCTCTCGCTGCTCGGCCTCGTCCGGCACATGGCCGAGGTGGAGCAGTACTGGTTCCAGGCCATCCTGCGCGGCGACGAGTACACCGAGAACCACTACTGGACCGCGGCCGACGAGGACGGCGACTTCAACAACGTCGACACCGCCGACGTCGCGGCCGACTTCGCCACCTGGCGCGCCGAGGTCGAGGCCGCCCGCCGCGCGAGCGCCGGCCTGTCGCTGGACACCGTCGGCAAGCGGCTGCGCCGCGGCGAGGAGGTGACGCTGCGCTGGATCCTGGTGCACATGGTCGAGGAGTACGCGCGGCACAACGGCCACGCCGATCTTCTGCGCGAACTGGTGGACGGCACCACCGGCGAGTGAAATCGTTTCCTCATTGTTGACAGATGGTCAATTGCGCGGTGACCCCGACCGATATGGTCTACGCGCGCAACCGTACGGCTCACCGCCGCGTCGCTGATGTTGCCCGGGTTCGCCCGGGTTTCCGTCGCGGCACGACTCGTACGGGGGCCGCGAGCGGGCACGGGACCGGTGAACAGTGCGATACTCGGACAGTTCCGACGAGTGGATGACGTGTCAAAAAGGGCACGCGGCCCCGGGGGACCAGGACGGGACGAGGCAGGGAGGCGCGGCATGGGAGCACTTCGCGACGAGCACCACAACGGGTGGCTGATGCCCTCCGGGAACTACCCGGCCGCGGTGTACGAGGACGAGTGGGTCGATCAGGAGACGATGCCGGCCGTCCCCGCGCCCGCGAAGATCGTCTCCCTGCGGCCGACCGGTTTCGAGGCGGCCCGCACGGTGGGCGAGCACATCCGGGCGAGCATCCCGGTGGTCATGGACCTCACCGAGATGAACGAAGCCGAGGCCAAGCGGATGGTGGACTTCGCCTCCGGGCTGATCTTCGGCACCCAGGGCGGCATCGAGCGGATCGCCCGCCGGGTGTTCCTGCTCACCCCGGCCGACGTCGAGGTCATGGTGATCGACCGCCCGCTCGACGAGACCGGGTTCTACAACCAGAGCTGATCCGGGCGGCGCACGGCCCGACCGGGCCGAACCGACCGAACTGAACCAGCCGAGCTGAACCGGCCGCACGACAGCGGCACCCGACCGGGGACGGCACCCGCCGTCCCCGGTTTTTGCCGCCCCAACCGTGGCAGTCAACGCCTCATCCGAGACGCCAGCCATAATTTTGAGACATCCATGTCTCATGTGGCCTACACTCGATTCATGGCCACCGATCGCGACACCGTCCTGGAAGCCGCCGTCGGCGTGCTCTCCCGCCGCCCGACCGCCCACCTGGACGAGATCGCGCGCGCCGCCGGGATCAGCCGCGCCACCCTGCACCGGCTCTTCCCCGGGCGCGAGGCCCTGATCCGCGAGGTCGGCCTGCTCGGCCTGCGCCGGTTCGCCGCCGCCCTGGACACCGCCGCCGTCGAGGACGGCGACGCCGAGGCCGCGCTGCGCCGCCTGGTCGACGCCGCCGTCCCGGACGCCACGCTCTGCGCCTTCCTGGCCGGCGAGAACCAGCTCTACGACGACGACAGCGTCAACGACCTCTGGGAGCTCCAGATCGTTCGACTGCACGCGCTCTTCCTGCGCGGCCAACAGCAGGGCACGTTCCGCATCGAGCTGAGCGCCGCCTGGCTGAGCGAGGCCTTCTTCGACCTGGTGGCCGGCGTCGGCTGGGCCATCCAGGACGGCCGCCTCGCCCCGCGCGACGCCGCCTTCTCGCTCGCCGAGCTGTTCCTCGGCGGCGCGCTGCGCCGGCCCGACGCCGCCACTCCCCCGCCCACAGCACCTTCGGCCCGCACACCGGAAACCGATACCCCATGAGCAGTACCGTCCTTGCCAGCCCCCGCCAGCGCTGGACCGGCCTCGCCGTCCTCGTCCTGGCCGTCACCGTGGTCGCCCTCGACGCGACCGTCCTCTCCCTCGCCATCCCCTCCATCAGCGAGACGCTGGAGCCCAGCGGCACCCAGCTGCTCTGGATCGGCGACTCCTACTCCTTCGTCCTGGCCGGCCTGCTGGTCAGCATGGGCTCGCTCAGCGACCGGATCGGCCGCAAGAAGCTGCTGCTGATCGGCTCGGCCGCCTTCGGCGCGGCCTCGCTGCTCGCCGCCTACGCGCCCAGCGCCGGCTGGCTGATCCTGGCCCGCGCGCTGCTCGGCGTCGCCGGCGCGACGATCATGCCCTCGACGCTGTCGCTGATCCGCGGCCTCTTCCCGGACGACCGGGAGCGGGCCACCGCGATCGGCATCTGGGGTGCGGCCGCCACCGCCGGCGCCGCGCTCGGGCCGGTGGTCGGCGGGGTGCTGCTGGAGCACTTCTGGTGGGGTTCGGTGTTCCTCATGAACATCCCGATCCTGCTCCTGCTGCTGGTGCTCGGCGCCTGGCTGCTGCCGGAGTCCAAGGACCCGAAGCCGGGCCGCTGGGACGTGCTGAGCGTCGCCCTGTCGATGGCCGGGGTGATCGACACGGTCTACGCGATCAAGGAGGCCGCCGCGCACGGCGTGGCGCGCTGGGACGTCCCGGTCGCCTTCGTGCTGGGCGTCACCGCGCTGACCGTCTTCGTCCGCCGCCAGCTGCGGCTGGAGACCCCGCTGCTGGACGTGCGACTGTTCCGCGACCGGCGGTTCACCGCCGCCGTGCTGGCCTCGCTGATCGCCCTGATCGGCCTGTCCGGAGTGGTCTTCGTGACCTCGCAGTACCTCCAGCTGGTCCGCGGCTACGAGCCGCTGCGGGCCGGCCTGGCCGAGCTGCCGGCCTTCGTCGGCGCCGTCGTCGGCGGCCTGCTGACGGCCCGGCTGGTGCGCCGCACCGGCGCCCGGGCGGCGCTGACCGGCTGCCTGCTGGCCATGGGCCTCGGCGTGGGCGTGCTCGGCTGGCTCCAGCAGGACACCACCTACCTGCTGCTGGCCGCCTCCTTCCTGCTGGTCGGAACGGCCGAGGGCGTGGTCTACACGCTCGGCGCCGACCTGGTGCTGAGCGCCTCACCCGCCGACAAGGCCGGCGCCGCCTCGGCGGTCTCGGAGACCGCGTACGAGCTGGGCACCGCGCTCGGCATCGCGCTGGTCGGCTCGGTGGTCGGTTCGATCTACGCCGGCGGGCTCGTCGTCCCGGCCGGGACGGATCCGGCGGCCGCGGCGCGGGCCGGCGAGTCGCTGGGCGCGGCGGTCGAGACGGCGCACGCACTGCCGCAGGGCGTCGCGGAGCCGCTGCTGGCGAGCGCCCGGGAGTCCTTCACGCACGGCATGAACAGCGCCGGCCTGCTGGCCGCCGTCCTGCTGATCGGCGCGGCCGCGATGGCCTGGCGGCTGCTGCGGGGCCTGGACAGCCCGACCAGCGCGGCTGCCGTGTCCGAGGTACCCGCTCCGGAGAAGCCGGAGCAGCCGGAGAAGGTCGACGCGTAAGCACACCCGACTCCCCTGCCACCGGCGGGAACGGCCACGGCCGTTCCCGCCGGTGGCGTATCGCGGGCCGGGCGGTGGGAACCGGGGCGGCCCAGGCCCAGAGACATGCGATGTCCAAATGTCTGATGTTTGTATAGGCTGCCCCCATGACACGCATCAGCACACCGCGCAGGACGGCAAGCCTCTCCGCGCAGCTCGTGGACAGCCTCCGCTCGCACATCGAGGCGGGCGGCTGGCCGGTGGGGACGCGGATCCCGCCGGAGCAGGTCCTCGTCGAGGAGCTAGGGGTCGGACGCAGCACGCTGCGGGAGGCGATCGGCGCGCTCGTGCACCTCGGCCTGCTGGAACCCCGGGCCGGGGACGGCACCTACGTCCGCGCATCGAGCGAGCTCCAGTCGGTCATGGTGCGGCGGGCGAGTTCCGCCCGGCGGGACAACGTCCTCGAACTGCGCACCGTCCTCGAGGAGTACGCCTCGGGGGCCGCCGCCCTGCGGCGCAGCGAGGACCAGCTGCACCAGCTGAGGGACCTACTGGCCGACGCCGACGCGGCCTGCGCCGGCGAGGACAGGTCCGCGGCCATGAGTGTCGACGCGCTGTTCCACCGGGCCGTCGTCCGGGCGAGCGGGAACGACCTCCTGATCGAGGTCTACGACTACCTCGGCACGGCCCTCGCCTCCGCCCTGGGAGGCCTGCCCTGGGACGCCACCGCCGCCGAGGAGCACGCCGACCTGCACCGGCGACTCGTCGACGCGATCGAGGCCCAGGACGAGAGCGGCGCCCGCACCGCGGCGGCGGCGATCGTCCGGCTCACCCACGACCACGAGGTCCAGGCACCACTCACTTCCACCGAACCGGCCTCCACCGAAGAATGAAGACCACCCATCCCTTGCGCAGGCCTTCGAGGCCGTAGAGGAGAACACCGATGCCCGTCTTACCGCCCCCGGCCGACGACCTCGACGCACGCACCGCCCGACGCACCGCCCACCTGTACGCGACGGATCCGCAGTTCCGCGCCGCCGCACCCCTGGAGGCCGTCAGCGAGGCGATCCGGCGGCCGGGCCTACCGCTCGCCGACCTCGTGGCCACGGTGATGGAAGGGTACGCGGACCGCCCCGCCCTGGGCGAGCGCGCCGCCGAGTCGGTGACCGACCCGGACACCGGCCGCACCACCCTGCGCCTCCTGGACCGGTTCGACACCATCACCTACGGCGAACTGTGGGAACGCGTCGGCGCGGTGGCCTCGGAGTGGCGCCACCACCCCGACCACGCCGTGGGCCCGGGCGACTTCGTCGCCGTCCTCGGCTCCACCAGCCCCGAGTACGCCGTGCTGGATCTGGCCTGCGTCCGCTCCGGCGCGGTGTGCGTCCCCCTCCAGGCCGGCGCCTCGGCGGAACACCTGGCCCCCGTCGTCGCTCAGACCGGACCACGCCTGCTGGCGGTGGACGTGGCACACCTGGACGTCGCGCTCCGGATCGCGGCGGACACCCCGTCACTGGGCAGGATCGTCGTGCTCGGCCACCGCCCGGAGGTCACCGACCACCAGGAGGCGCTGGACTCCGCCCGCGGACGGCTCGTAGCGCAGGGCCGGGGTGTCACCCTGGACCCGCTGGCATCGATCGTCGAGCGGGGCAGGAGCCTGCCACCGCTCCCCCGGGTCCCCGAGGGCTCGACGGCCGACACGCTCAGCGCGCTGATCTACACCTCGGGGAGCACCGGCACCCCCAAGGGCGCCGTGTACACCGAGCGTCTCGTCAAGCACTTCTGGATCGACTTCGTGCCCGGCCAGGGGCCGCAGCCGTCCATCGTTCTCAACTACCTGCCCCTGAGCCACATGATGGGACGGGGCGTGCTGTTCGGCACGCTCGCCAAGGGGGGCACCGCCCACTTCGTGGCGTCGAGCGACCTGTCGACCCTCTTCGTGGACCTCTCCCTGGTCCGGCCCACCGAGTTCATCCTGGTGCCCCGCATCTGCGACATGCTCTTCGAGCGCTACCGGAGCGAGTCGGCCCGCCGCAACGAGCGGAGCGAGGCGGGGGGCGACACCGCCGGGCAGGCGGACCGCGCGAAGGAGGAGCTGCGGGAGAAGACCCTGGGCGGCCGTCTCCTGTGGGCCACCTACGGCTCGGCCCCGATGAGCGCGGAGCTGGCGGCGTTCCTGGAGAGCTGCCTGCGGATCAGGGTGTTCAACGGCTACGGGTCGACGGAAGCCGGACTGGTCTCGCTCGACGGCCGGGTGCTGCGCCCGCCGGTGACCGACCACCGGCTGGCGGACGTGCCCGAGCTGGGGTACTTCCGCACCGATTCCCCGCACCCCAGGGGCGAGCTGCTGGTCAAGTCGGATCGCCTCGTTCCCGGCTACTTCCAGCGGCCGGACGCCACCGCCCAGGTCTTCGACGAGGACGGCTTCTACCGCACGGGCGACATCGTGGCCCTCACCGGCCCCGACGAGTTCGTGTACGTCGACCGCCGTTCCAACGTCCTCAAACTGTCGCAGGGCGAGTTCGTGGCCACCTCCCGGCTGGAGGCCCTCTTCACCGGCAGTCCGCTCGTCCGGCAGGTCTTCGTGTACGGCAACAGCGCCCGCGCCTACCTGCTCGCGGTCATCGTGCCCACTCAGGAGGCGCTCGACCTCGCCGCCGGGGACGGCCCGCGCCTCAGGTCGCTCCTGCGCGAGTCCCTGCACCGCCTCGCCACCGGAGCGGGCCTCAACTCGTACGAGATCCCACGGGACTTCCTCATCGAGACCGAGCCGTTCAGCCAGCAGAACGGGTTGCTCTCCGGCGTGCGCAAGCTGCTGCGCCCCGCGCTGGCGAAGCGCTACGGCGAGCGCCTCGAAGCCCTGTACGCCGAGCTGACCGAGCGCGAGAGCGACGAACTCCGGGCACTGCGCCAGGTCGGCCCGTCCCGGCCCGTACCGGAGACCGTGTGCCTGGCCGCCCGCGCGCTGCTCGGAAACCGGCAGGACGACGTCCACCCCGGGACGCGCTTCCTCGAACTCGGCGGTGACAGCCTCTCCGCACTGTCGTTCTCCCAACTGCTCAAGGAGGTCTACCGCGTCGACGTCCCCGTCGACGTCGTCATCAACCCGGTCAACACGCTCCAGCGGGTGGCCGACCACATCGAGAACGCCCTCGCGTCGGGCGACCGGCGCCCGACCGCCGACCAGGTCCACGGACCGGGCGCGACGCGGCTCGCGGCGGGCGACCTGACGCTGGACGCGTTCCTCGACCCGGGGACCCCGACGCGGACCGGCCGGCCGACGGGCCCGCTGCCCGAGGCCCGGACCGTCCTGCTGACCGGCGCCAACGGCTACCTGGGCCGCTTCCTGTGCCTCGAATGGCTGGAGCGCGTCGCGCAGCGCGGCGGCACACTGGTCTGCGTGGTCCGCGGCGCTACCGACGAGGCGGCCCGCGCACGGCTCGACGCGGCCTTCGACAGCGGCGACCCGGAGCTCCTCCGGCGCTACCACGGCCTGGCCGCCGCGCACCTGGAGGTGGTCGCCGGCGACGTCGGGGAGAGCGACCTCGGGCTCGACCGGGAGACCTGGCAGCGGCTGGCCGACACCGTGGACCTGATCGTCCACCCGGCGGCGCTCGTCAACCACGTCCTGCCCTACGACCAGCTGTTCGGCCCCAACGTGCTGGGCACGGCCGAACTGATCAGGCTCGCGGTCACCTCCAGGGCCAAACAGTTCACCTACCTGTCGACGGTCGCCGTCGTCTTCGACTCCACGGCCGCGGCCGACGAGGACGCGGACATCCGCACGGCCAGCGGGACGCGCGACCTCGGCAGCGGCTACGCGAACGGCTACGCGGCCAGCAAGTGGGCGGGCGAGGTGCTGCTGCGCGAGGCGCACGACACGTTCGGCCTCCCGGTCGCCGTGTTCCGCTCGAACCTGATCCTCGCCCACCCGCGTTACCGGGGGCAGCTGAACGTCCCGGACGTGTTCACCCGCCTCCTGCTGAGCCTGCTGGCGACCGGCATCGCCCCCGGCAGCTTCTACGCCCGGGGCCCCGGCGACGTCGGCGGGCACTACGACGCGCTGCCCGTGGACTTCACCGCGCAGGCCGTCGCCGCGCTGGGCGACGACACCCGGGAGGGGTACCGGACCTTCAACATCGTGAACCCGCACGAGGACGGAATCTCCCTCGACACCTTCGTCGACTGGCTGGTGGCGGCCGGACACCCCCTGACGCGCATCCACGACTACGACGAGTGGCTCGACCGCTTCGAGAGCGCCATGCGCGGCCTGCCCGACCGCCAGCGGCAGCACTCGCTGCTCCCCCTGCTGCACGCCTTCGCCACGCCGTCGGAGCCGCTGCCCGGATCCGCCCTGCCGGCGGACCGGTTCCGCGCGGCGGTCCGGGCCGCCGCCCTCAACGCGGAGAACGACATCCCGCACCTCTCGCGGGACCTGATCACCAAGTACGTGGCGGATCTCCGGGCGCAGCACCTGCTGTAGCCGGCCCGCCCTCCTCCTCCGCACCCACCTCCGCACCCGCCGGCGGGAACGGCCACGGCCGTTC
>NZ_JBHXTQ010000094.1:0-25518 GCF_042677305.1 Kitasatospora sp. NPDC127121
GCAGGGGGGACCCTGTGGGAGAGTAGGACGCCGCCGAACAATCATTCACAGAGAACCCCCATCCGGGAAACCGGATGGGGGTTCTCTGCATTTCCAGACAATCTCAACAATTCGCTCGGGCTATGTCCACCCGCAGGTGGTGCTAGGACCACCTCGCAATTGGGGTGGCATGGCCAGTGCCTGGAGCGGGTCGTTCGTGAACACTTGTGGAGGACGATCGAGACCGGCATCAGGAGCTTCCGTGGCAACAGCGAGTCGAACGAGCGGCGCGACGGTGCGCGCGCAGACCGAGGCGGCCGTCGCGTCGGGCGGCCAGGGGCTGGCGCGGCTGGCTCTCCTGGTGGTGGGCGCGGTGCCGGGGCTGGTGCTGCCGGTGGGGGCGGCGATGGCGGCGGGTGGGGTCACGGCCTCGGTCTTCCAGGATTCCTACTACCCGGTGGTCCTGTTCGGCCTCGCGGTGGCGGCCGTCGCCGGCGCCCTGGTGGCGGCTCTGTTCGTGCGCCGCACGGCGAGCCGGACGCGCCAGCAGCTGGAGCGCTGGTACGGCATCCGCCTGCCGGCCGTGTACCAGCCACGGCCCGCGTTGGAGCTGGACGAACGCGGGCACTGGTGGACGGGCTACTCGTACCACCGCTCCCGGATGGTCGCGAAGTACGCGCAACTGCTGCACTGGGGCGCCCGGGACCGGACGACCCGATCGGAGGTGGCCTGGCTGGCCATCAGCCCCGCCCTGGTGGTGGCGCTGGCGGGCCCGGTGGCCGTCCTGATGGTGCTGGGCGTGGCCTGCATCCTGACGCCGCTGTCTGTGGACGGGTTCGGGCCGGTGCCCGCACGCCTGGTGTCGGTCCTGCTGAGCGCCGTGCTCGGGCTCGGCATGGTGGCGGTCGGGGTGCTCGTGGCGCCGTACGCGGTGCGCGGGTACTCCGAGGCGGCCCGCCGGGTGCTGGACCAGGACGGCCGGGCGACGCACGCCCAGCTGACCAGGCGGGTGGCCGAGCTGACCGAGACCAGGGCGGACGCGGTCGGCGACCAGGCGGCGGAGCTGCGGCGGATCGAGCGGGACCTGCACGACGGCGCGCAGGCGCGACTGGTCGCGATAGGGATGACGCTGGGCACGATCGAGCACCTGATGGACACCGACCAGGCGGCCGCCCGGGAACTGCTCTCCGAGGCGCGGCAGTCCTCGGCCCGGGCGCTCCAGGAGCTGCGGGACCTGGTCCGCGGCATTCACCCGCCGGTGCTCGCCGAGCGTGGACTGGGCGACGCCGTGCGCGCCTTGGCGCTGGACAGCGCCCTGCCGACCGAGGTGTGCGTGAGCCTGCCGGACCGTCCGCCGGCGCCGGTGGAGGCGGCGGCCTACTTCAGCATCTGCGAGCTGCTGGCCAATGCGGCCAAGCACTCCGGGGCGGAGCAGGTGTGGGTGGACATCCTGTACCGGGCCGGGCTCCTGCGGATCACGGTGACGGACGACGGGGTGGGCGTGGCGGATCCGTCCCGGGGCACCGGCCTGCGCGGGATCGAGCGGCGATTGGGTACCTTCGACGGTGTCCTCGCCATCGACAGCACGTCGGGCGGTCCGACCACCATCACCTTGGAGCTGCCGTGCGAGTTGTCCTCGCCGAGGACCTCTACCTCCTTCGCGAAGGCCTGATCCGACTGCTGGAGGCGCACGGTTTCACCATCGCCGCGGCCGTGGAGACGGGCCCCGAACTGCTGGAGGCGTTGCTGACCCACCGGCCGGACGTGGCCGTGGTCGACGTCCGGCTGCCCCCGACGCTCACCGACGAGGGGCTGCAGGCGGCGCTGAAGGCTCGCAAGGAGATCCAGGGCTTGCCGGTGCTGGTGCTGTCGCAGCACGTTCAGCAGCTGTACGCGCGCGAGCTGCTGGCCGACGGCACCGGCGGGATCGGATACCTGCTGAAGGACCGGGTGTTCAACGCCGACCAGTTCATCGACGCAGTCCGCCGGGTGGCGGCCGGCGGAACGGCGATGGACCCGGACGTGATCGCGAAGCTGATGCAGATCACCTCGCGTCGGCCCGGCCCGTTGCTGCGGCTGTCCCCGCGCGAGCGCGAGGTGCTGGAGCTGATGGCCGAGGGCTGCTCCAACTCGGCGATCGCCGCCCGCCTGGCGGTCAGCGACGGTGCGGTGGCCAAGCACATCGCCAACATCTTCACCAAGCTCGAACTGGCCCCCGCCGAGGACGCCAACCGCCGGGTGCTCGCGGTGCTGACCTACCTCAACGGAACGGCCGGGCCGAAGGGCTGACGATCCGCCCGGTCCACGGCGGGCGGGTCGTCAGCCCCGGACGGTGACACGCCAGGCTGCGGAAACGCTGAAACAGGTGTACGAGTAAACTCCGGTGGGCCGAGCCCGGAGGTCGCTCAGCCGTCCGGCGCCCCGACAAGCGGGAACCGGCAGCCGAGGCAGCGTACGGCAGCAGCCGACATCCAGGGGTTGATAGACGTAATGGCACGCCCAACGCTCACCAAGGCCCATCGGGGCCTGCTCGGCCTGGTCGCGGCCGGCGCCTGCATCATCTCGGGCATCGGCTTCGCGGGCTCGTACAACGCGGTGCGCGAACTGGCCCAGGAGAAGGGCTTCGGGGCCTTCTCCTACGCCTTCCCGATCGGCGTCGACGCCGGCATCGTCGTGCTCCTCTCGCTCGACCTGGTACTGACCTGGCTGCGGATTCCCTTCCCGATGCTGCGGCAGACCGCCTGGGTGCTGACCGTCGCCACCATCGCCTTCAACGCGGCCGCCTCCTGGGGCGATCCGCTCGGCATGGGGATGCACGCCGTCATCCCGGTGCTCTTCGTGGTCGTGGTCGAGGCCTCCCGGCACGCGGTCGGCCGGATCGCGGCGATCACGGTCGACCGGCACATGGACTCGGTCCGGATGATGCGCTGGCTGCTCTCCCCGGTGCCGACCTTCAAGCTCTGGCGCCGGATGAAGCTGTGGGAGCTGCGTTCCTACGACGAGGTCGTCCGGCTGGAGCAGAACCGCCTGGTCTACCGGGCGCAGCTGCGTTTCCGGTACGGCCGCGGCTGGCGCCGCTCGGCGCCGATCCAGGCTCTGCTGCCGCTCAAGCTGGCCAAGTACGGGGTGCCGCTGGACCCGGCGCTGTTCGACCGTCTGGACGAGGAGGCGCGCGAGCGCGAGGCCCGGGAGGCTCTGGCGGAGAAGGAGGCACTGGAGCTCCAGCGGCAGGACGGCCGCGCCGCCACGGCCATCGCCCCGGCCGAGGCCGCCGCCCCCGCGGCTCCCGTCGCCGCCGCCCCCGCTTCGGCCCGCCCGGAGCCGGCCCGGCAGGCGCAGCAGATACCGCAGGTCCAGCCCCAATCCCAGGCCCAGGCTCAGACCCACGTCCAGCCCCAGCCCCAGCCCCAGCCCCAGCCCGAACCGGCCGCGGCCCCGGCTCCGGTCGCCGTCGCGCCGATGTCCGCCGAGGTGGCAGCGCCGATGTTGGCGAAGCTGGCAGCCGTCCGGCTGCGTGCCGCGCAGGAGCCGAACGGCGTGGCGGAGGAGGCCCCGCAGCCGCACCGCGAGGAGCTGAACGTGTGGACCGAGCGCCCGGTGCGCACCACGGGCCACCCGTCCGACGCCGCCCCCGGCGGGCGGGTGCCCGGCCAGGCCTCGCCGTGGTTCAAGCCCCCGCGTCCGGTCGCCGAGGAGCCGGTCCTCCCGCAGCAGCCCCAGGCCCAGGTCGCCCAGGAGGCGGGGTTCGCCGCCGAGCCGCAGCCCCGTCACCCGGGGCAGCCCCTTCCGGCTGGGCAGCCCGCTCCGGCTGGGCAGCCCGTCCACGGCGAGCAGTTCGTTGCGGCCGAGCAGCCCCCCGTCCACGACGAGGAGTCCGCGCCGCGCTCGGCCCCGTCCCGGCTGGATCCGGACCTGGCCTATGACGCGCTGGTCAGCTACATGGACAACCACGAGCACCAGCCCGACCCGCAGCGCCTCGCGGAGTGGCTGACCAAGCAGTACGGCGTCACCGGCAACCGTCCGGACGGCTCGGTCCACCCCAAGGACGTCGCCGAGCTCTACCCGCAGCTGCGCGACCGCTACGCCGCCGCCGGGAGGGACTGACCAGGGCCGCCTCGGCCGGACGCCCCGTCGAACGTTCCTCCGTCGAACGCTCCTCCGTCCACCGCTCGGTCGGCCATTGACGCCCGATCCGGCCGGAGCTACCTTCACCTCAACAAATTGTTGAAGTGCTGGTCCGGCGTGGAGGAGTGCGGATGTCGCAGGTCGAGGTCGACGGTAACGGACCGACGGGCGGGGCCTCCTTCTCCGCCGCCGCCCGCGCCGCCGTGGAGGCACTGCTCGCCCCGGTCGACGCCGACCTGGCGCGCCGCTACCCCGGCGACACCGGTACCAGGCAGCCGGTGCACACCGTCTACGTCCCGGCCGACGCCTTCGCCGCCGACACCGTACGGGAGTGGGGCCGCCAGGCTCTGGAGGCCTTCGACACCCACGCCGGCACCCCCGCCGAGCTGGCCCGCGCCCTCGGCTTGGCCGACGACGAGCTGCTCGCCGACGTGCACGCCCGGGTCCGCGCCAAGCTGGAGCGCGAGCCGGTCGAGGACCTGCGGATCGACTTCGAGGACGGCTACGGACCCCGCCCGGACGCCGAGGAGGACGCCGCCGCCGTCCGCGCCGCCGAACTGGTCGCCGCCGCCGTGGCCGAGGGTGTCGCGCCGCCGTACCTCGGCATCCGGATCAAGTGCATGGAGGCGGCCGTCCGCGACCGCGGCATCCGCACCCTGGAACTGTTCCTGGCCACCCTGCTGGCCGGCGGCGGCCTGCCGGACGGCCTGGTCCTCACCCTGCCCAAGGTGACCTACGCCGAGCAGGTCACCGCGCTGGTCCGGCTGCTGGAGGACTTCGAGCGCCGCGCCGGGCTGCCCGCCGGCCGGATCGGCTTCGAGATCCAGATCGAGACCACGCAGGCCATCCTCGGCCCGGACGGCCGGGCCACCGTGGCCCGGATGATCGAGGCCGCCGAAGGCCGCGCCACCGGGCTGCACTACGGCACCTTCGACTACAGCGCCTCCTGCGGCGTCAGCGCGGCCCACCAGAGCATGGACCACCCGGTCGCCGACCACGCGAAGGCGGTCATGCAGGTGGCCGCAGCCGGCACCGGCGTCCGGCTCTCCGACGGCTCGACCAACGTCATCCCGACCGGTTCCACCGAACAGGTGCACGCCGCCTGGAAGCTGCATCACGACCTGGTCCGCCGCTCGCTGGCCCGCGCCTACTACCAGGGCTGGGACATGCACCCGGCGCACCTGCCGACCCGCTACGTCGCGGTGTACTCCTTCTACCGCGAGGGCCTGGCGGCCGCCGCAGCCCGGCTGGCCGCGTACGTCGCCAAGGCGGGTGGCGACGTGATGGACGAGCCTGCCACCGCCCGGGCGCTCAGCGGCTACCTGCTGCGCGGCCTGGACTGCGGCGCCGTCGACCCGGCCGAGGTCACCGCGCTGACCGGCCTGGACCGCGCCCGGCTGGACGCCCTGGCCGGGCGCTGACCCCGCGACCGGCCGACGAAGCCCGGCCAGGGCCTAGGCTGGCGGTGCCGCCCCGGGACGCCCGGGGTGTGCGCCGCCAGCCGTCGCCGTTTCCGGGAGAACCACCGCGTCATGTCCGCCACGCCGGAACCGACCGCCAGGCCGTACCTCACCATCCGGCGGGCCGGCAGCCACGAGACCGAGATCAAGAAGTCCCGGTTCATCTGCCACCTCGCCCGGGTCGCCGACGAGGAGGAGGCGCAGGCCTTCATCGCCGGCATCCGCAAGCAGTACTGGGACGCGCGGCACAACTGCACCGCCTTCGTGGTCGGCGATGAGCAGCGCCGCGAACGCTCCAGCGACGACGGCGAGCCCGGCGGCACCGCTGGGGTGCCGATGCTGGAGGTGCTGCGCCGGCGCGGCCTGACCGACACCGCCGCCGTGGTGACCAGGTACTTCGGCGGCATCAAGCTCGGCGCGGGCGGCCTGGTGCGGGCGTACGGGAACGCGGTGTCCGAGGCGGTGGACGAGATCGGTCTGCTGGAGCGGCGGCCGGTGGCCCTGCTCGCGGTGACGGCCGACCACGTGCGCGCCGGGCGGGTGGAGAACGACCTGCGGGCGGCTGGCTACACGGTGAGCGATCTGGCCTACGAGCCGGCCGGGGTGCGGATCGAGGTGGGCGTGCCGCAGCCGGAGGTGTCGGCCTTCCACGCCTGGCTGGCCGAGGCGACCGGCGGTACCGCCGTCGCGGTCCCGGCCGGCCGGACGTACGTCGAGGTGCCGGTCTGATGCCGGAGCAGGCGGGCGGCGGCGCTTTCGGCCACCTATTCGGCCAGATCGCGGCCGATCCGTTTCGGAGCCTTGCGGGGCGTGCCTAGCCTGGTCCGGTCGTCGAGCAGGAAGCCGCCCCGAGATGCCCGTCGTCCAGACCGTCACCCTGCCGCCGGGGGCCAGCACCGGCTGGCACTACCACCCGGGCCGGGTGGACGTGGTGGTGCTGTCCGGGACGCTGACCCGGACCCTGCACGACGGCCGGGTCGAGGTCAGCCGGGCCGGGGACTCGCTGGTCGAGGAGGCCGGACCGGTCCACGTCCACGTGGGGCGCAACCTCGGGGACGAGCCCGTGGTGCTGATCGCGAGCTACGCCGCCCCGGTCGGTTGCCCGTTGGCGGTGCCGGTCGCGGAGCCCGCGTGGAGTCGCAGCGGCGCCCGGCCCGCCGAGGCCTGACCTGCTGAGGTCTGACCAGGGCTGCTCCGGCGCTGTCACCCGTGCCCCGTCGCCCGCCGCCCGCCGTCCGCCGTCCGGCGACGAGGGGCGGGCCCGGGAGCCGCGCCACGCGGTGCACGGCTTGAGCAGATTCACCCGAACGTATTGACGTGGCCCGGAGTTGGAACTTCCGCTCCGGGCCGTGGCGTTTCCTGGGCAAGGATCCGGCCGAACCGGACGAATAACCCATCGATGGAGGACACCAGACCCCACCCCGCACCACGGAGGTATGCGCATGACCTCAGACCGCTTTTCGTCGCCCGCCGGCGCCGACCTGACCGGCCCCGCGACGCCCTACCGGATGACCGTCACCACCACCCTCCCGCACCGCGAGGCCGTCGCCCTGGCCGACGAGCAGCTCGCCGCCTGGCTGAAACAGGAAGGCTGCGAGGAGCCTCCGCCGGCTCCCCGTGCCCTCACCGGGCCGCCCCCGGCCGGACCGGCCTCGACGGGGACGCCTCCAACCCGACCGAAACCGCCCGAACTGACGCCCCCTGGGCTGACGACGTCCGGACCGACGCAGTCCCGATCGGCCCCCGCCGCCGAGCGACTGCGCCTGGGCGACCGCGTCCTGCTCGACCGCGACCAGGGCCCGCTGCGCGGCGGCCCGGCCGCCGGCCGCTACGACCGCCGGCGCCTGCGCACCCCGACCCCGCACGGCACCCAGCAGCTCACCCTGACCGTGGCCACCGCGGCCGACGGCCCCACCTGGGTCCGACTGGAGGCCGAGACGCACAGCACCGGCAACGGCGTGCGGACCCCTTGCCGGGTGCCGGTGCCCGAACTCGCCCGCACCCTCCTGCCGCTGCTCGACGCCACCGACGGCCCGGCCGCCGTCCACCCGGCCCCCCGGGTGATCACCGCCGGCGAGGTCGACGGCCTGATCGACGAGCTCTGCGACCCGGAGCGCAGGCTGCCCGTCGTGGTCGCCAGCGTCCCGGTGAACCTCCCGCTCGACCGCTGGGTCGAGGACGTCGTCCGCCCGCTCTGCCACCAGCTGCCCGGCCTGGCCACCGCCTACGTCCTGGACCCGGGCGCCCGGACCGGGTTCAACGTCGCGCTGGAGTACCACAGCGTCTACGGCGGAGCGGTGCGTACCTACCTGCCCGAGGTCGACCCCGCCTCCCGGTGCGACGGCGCCCGGCACCCGGTGCTCGCCCGGGGGCGAATAGAGCAGGACCTCCGCCGCGCGGCCGGGCTGCTCGCCCGCGAGCCGCGCCGGCTCGCCGCCGACCTGCCGCTGCCGCCCACGCTGGCGGCCGTCCCGGTGCTGCGGGTCGCCCCGGCGCCGCCCCGCGCGGCCGTCAGCCCGGCCGGAGACCCGGCCGCCGCCCGCGCCGAGCTGGCCGCGCTCGTCCGGGAGGAACAGCAGGACCGCGCCGAGCAGCAGGCCAGGGCCGACGAGCTGGAGCGGGTCCGGCGCACCCTGCGGCACGAGCGCCGGGACAACCGGGTGAGTCGGGACAGCCGGGACAAGCAGGACGGCCGCGAGGGTCATGAGGGCCGCGACCGTCCGGAGCTCCGCGAGCGTCACGACGGCCGGGACGGCCACGTACGGGCCGGCTCCCGCGCCCTCACCGGGCGCCACTGCATCCTCCAGGGCACCGCCGGGCACTTCACCGCCAAGCCGTCCGCCCGGCCCGGAAAACCGGAGACCTTCACCGAACTCATGGCCAGGATCGACGAGTTCACGCTGCTGACCTTCACCGGTGACCAGAAGAACGCGCTCGCCCTGGACGGGCTCCGCTGCTCCGGCGCGGGCTGGGCCCGGCTCGCCTGGGACGGGCTGACCGCCCTTCAGGAGTACGCCGAGGCGGCGGTCCGCGGCGCGGCCGGCGGCGACTTCAAGCAGTGGTGCGAGCACACCCCGGAGGGCTGCCACCACTTCCCGCCCCGCAAGGCGGTGCGCGGGGAGTCCCGGACGGTGTTCAGCCACACCAAGTGGAAGCGCGAACGGATGCTGCCCGTCCCGGAGAGCGTGGACGCCTCCCGGCGCGCCTTCATGGGCGCACACCTGCGGATCGGCGGCGGCCGTACCGCGCCCCGGCTGCACTACCTGGACGACTGCTCGGGCAGTGGCCGGATCTATGTCGGCTACATCGGCCTGCACCTGACCAACACCCGGACCAACTGAGAGGCTGGGCTGACCACTGCCGCCCGTTCGGTGGACAATGTCCGGCAGGGGCGGGCCGCAGGGTCGCCGGCCGCCCCGGGCAGGCGCCGGACGAGCATGGGGGAACGACGACCGATGCAGCACTCAGCAGACGGCCAGCCCGACGGCACCGCCACCGTCCAGTTCCCCCGGCCGGGCTTCCTCGCCTCGGTCTTCAGAGAGTTCAACACCGACCAGGGACAGGGCCAGGGCCTGGACCCGGACGCCGCCGACCCCGGCCCGGCCGCCCCCGGTACGCCCGGTGACGGCATGCCCGGTGACGGCGGGTCCGGCGATGGTGCGTCCGGCGACGGTGCGTCCGGCGACGGCCCGGCCGAGCCCGAGGAGTCCATCGCCGCCCACGGCCGGGCCGCCGCCCTGACCCACCACCGCACGCTCACGGTCCAGGCCGAGCACGACCGGCTGGCCGACCTGCTCCGGCGGGCCGCACTGCCCGTCTCGGCCATGGACTTCGAGAGCCAGCTGCGCCACTACGAGCCCCGCCCCTACCCGGCCGACGGGCCGGAGACCGGCAGCGAGGCCGAGCCCCGCTGGGCGGACTTCGCGCCCGCCGGGCCGGCCACCGCCGACCCCGACGGCGCCCCGGCCCGTCGCCTGCTCGACTCCGGTTACCAGCGCGAACTCGCCCAGGCCCGGCTGGCCCACCAGCGTTCCCTGCGCGAGTGGCGCACCCGCCGGGCCGAGGCCGACAACCCGGCCGCAGACGAGTCCCGGCGCGTCCACGAGGCGGCCGAGGAGGCCCGGGCCCGCGCCGTGCGCGAGTACAACGAGAGCCTGGAGGAGTGCCGACGGGCCTACCGGCTGTCCGAGCCGGCCGCCGTGGAGTCACTGCTGGAGCGGGCGCTCGCCGCGGCCGAGACCGCCACCCAGGACCTGCCCGCCCCCTGCCGGGCGGTCTTCCGCCCGCTCACCCGTACCGCCGTGCTGGACCTCGACCTGCCGCCGCTCGACCTGGTGCCCTCGCTCACCGGCTACCGGCTCGCCCCGGACGGCGACATCGTCCCGGTCCCGCGCCCGCCGGCGGACCGGGCCACCGACTATCTGCGCCTGGTCGCCCGGCTCGCCCTGCGCGCCCTCCAGGCCGCCGACGCCGTCGACACCGACGAGATACTCGCGGGCGTCGTGCTCAACGGCTGGCTGCGCGAGCCCGGCACCGCCGAGCCGCTGTGCTTGGTCAGCGTGGACGCCGACCGCGACGCACTGGCCCGCACCCGGCTGCTGCCGCCCGCCACCCCGTACGAGGAGCGCGACGACGAAGGCGTCTACGCCGACGCCGAGCAGGACGAGGCGCTCGTCCGGCTGCGCCAGCTCGGCGCCGCCGTCACCCCGGACCCGTACGGCCACGTGGGCGTGCAGCCCGCCGCGCAGGCGGGTGCTGCCGTACCGGCCGCACCCGACCTGTCCGCGAACGAGTTCGCCCAGCTGGTGCGCGACCTGCTCACCCGCGGCGGGCTCGCCGAGTGGAGCGTGCGGCTGCGCGGCCCGGCCGGACTGGTCGCCACCGGCGAGGGGGCCCCGGGCAGTGCGCTGCCCGGCCGCTGGGTGGTCTGGGCCTCCCGGGGCGCCGCGCCGGTCAGCGCGGAGGAGATCGTCACCCTGGCCGAGGCCGTTCACGAGGAGTCCGCCGAGCGCGGCCTGCGGCTGACCACCGGCCGCTTCGCCGACGAGGCCCTCGACCTCACGGGCGAGGAGAGCCACCGCCACATCCACCTGGTCGACGGCGACGGCGTGAGCGAACTCGCCCGCACCCACCTCGGCCTGCCCCTCGCCGCAGGCCGCTGACCCCACCTCCGGTCCCCGCCCCCACCCTCGTCCCCGTCCCCGTCTTCGCAGCTCACCCCGACGGACCGCCCGGCGGGCGCGCCCCCGTACCCGACCCGAGGCTGGGGAACGGGCACCGGCGGAGCAGCGGCACCCCGGGCGATCACCGTCGAACGGTCGTCCGATACGGTCGGCGGTCGGCCCGGCCACGGGCGGACCCCAGGGGGAGAGGAATGGGCAGAGCGCCCGGCAGACCACACGGCGGCACCCGCCGGCGCCCGCACAGCGGATCGACCCACCCGGAGGCGGCCCGGTGACCGCCGTCCTGGTCGCCGCCGGGGCGTTCCTGATGACCCTGATCGGCGGCTTCGTCGCCCAGCGAACCGGCGACCGCCGCCACCTCGTGCTCGGCTTCGCCGCCGGCCTCATGCTCGGCGTGGTCGCCTTCGACCTGCTGCCCGAGGCCATGCGCCAGGCACCGGACGAGGTGCACGGCGTGCCGCAGGCGCTGCTGATGTTCGCGGTCGGCTTCCTCACCATCCACGTGGTCGAGCGCGCGGTCGCCATCCACCGCGGTCACGAGAGCGAGTACGCCGAGCACACCCACGGCCACCAGCACGCGCACGCCCACCACGCCGGGCGCCAGGGCGTCGGCCTGACCGCCGCGCTGGCCCTGGTCGGGCACAGCGTGATGGACGGCTTCGCGATCGGTGCCGCCTTCCAGGCCGGCACCACGGTCGGAACGGTCGTCGCCATCGCCGTCGTCGCCCACGACTTCGCCGACGGCTTCAACACGTACACGATCACCCGGCTCTACGGGAACAACCGGCGGCGGGCGCTGACGCTGCTCGCGGCGGACGCGCTGGCCCCGGTGTCCGGCGCCGCGATCACCCTGGCCTTCACCATCCCCGAGCACCTGCTCGGCCTCTACCTCGGCTTCTTCTCCGGGTTCCTGCTCTACCTGGCGACCTCCGACATCCTCCCGGAGGCCCACAGCCCGCACCCCTCCCGCAGCACCCTGCTCTGCACCGTCGCCGGGGTGGGGTTCATGTGGCTGGTGATCGGCCTCGCCACCTAGGGGCAGGGCAGGCCGGGACGGGCCGGGACGGGGTCTAACGCGGCGGGCCGCCCAGCGCAGCCGACCGCTCCCGCGTCACCGTGCTGTGCCCGGGGGCGCCGTCCGCGGTGGTGGACCGGCTGCGAGGAAGCGGGCCTCGGCGGCGCGCAGCACTCGCAGCAGCACTTCCTGTTCGTCGGGACCGACCTCGCCGAAGTACTCCTGGGCCACCTCGTGCCGGACCTGCCCGATCCGTTCCACCGCTGCGCGGCCCGCCTCGGTCAGCAGGATCCGGACCGCCCGCCGGTCGGCCGGATCGGGCCTGCGCTCGACCAGGCCGGCCTCCTCCAGTGCGTCGACCACGGTGGTCGCCGAGCGCGGGGCGATGTGCAGTCGCTCGGCGAGGTCGCTCAGCCGCATCGCGCGGTCCGGCAGCTCGCAGCCGGGCGCGTGGGCCAGGGTGTTCAGCGCCCGGGCCTGGCCGGGGGTGATGCCGTACGGCTCCAGCCGCCACCCGGTCTGCCGACGGATCCGCTTGATCGCCCTGGTCATCGTGTCGGCCAGCTCGGCGGCGGTGTCCGAGGCCGCGTCCGAGGCGGCGGTGTCCGAGGCCGCGTCCGAGGCCGTGGTGTCCGAGGCGGTCTCCTCGGCAGGGGCGCCGGGCGGGCCGGGGGAGGGGTCCGCCGGGTCGGTCGGCGTGGTGGTCATCGGCGGTCTCCTCGGCAGGCGTCCGCCCCAGGGTATCGGCCGGTCCGGGGCCGGCGGCCGACAGCGGACGGCACCCGGAGAAAAATGTTGAGCTTGGCTCAGTACCTGGGTTAGCGTAGCCCCAACTGAGGGGACCCTAAGTTCCCTCCCAGGATCCTGGAGGGCCCGTGCCCCGCTCCGAAGCCCGCGTCACCACCGACCGCCCCACCCGCTACGCCAAGCAGCTCGCCGCCCACATGGGCCGCAAGATCGAGGCCACCTTCTCCGAGGAGACCGGCCGCGGCACCCTGGTCTTCGGCGCCGGCACCGCCACCCTGGAAGCCCAGCCCGACGCGCTGCTGCTCACCGTCGAGGGCGAGCGGGAGAACCTGCCCGGCCTGGAGGACGTCGTCGGCCGCCACCTCGTCCGCTTCGGCGCCCGCGACGAACTCGTCATCGAATGGCACCGCGACAACGGCGAGACCGGCCTCGTTCACCGCAACGACGACCCCGAGGCCTGACCGCCGCCGCCCCCGCCGCCCGGCCGGGGCAGCCACCGGGCCAGCCCCCACAGCACCAGGGCGGCCAGGCACCAGCTGGCCACCACGTCCAGCAGCCAGTGGAAGTCGCTCCACACCAGCCCCGCGCCGACGCCCACCGCCAGCAGCACCGCGCCCGCCGTCAGCAGGCGCGCCGCCCACGGTCCCGCCACCCGCACCAGCAGCAGCGCCGCCACCCCGTACGAGAGCGACGCGGTGGCGGTGTGCCCGGACGGGTACCAGCCCCACTGCCCCGGCGTCAGCGGATCACCGAGCGGGCCCGGCCGGGCGAACGCCGCCTTGGCCGGCACCACCAGCAGCGGGATCAGTCCGGCGGTCAGCGCCGCCACCGGCAGCGGCAGCCACCAGCGCCCCGCCGCCCCCGTCCGGCGCCACCGCCACGCGGCCAGCACGCCGGCCGCCAGCAGCACCGGGATCGCGGGCACGCTGTCGCCCAGGTCGGACAGGACCTGGCCCAGCTGGTCCAGCAGCGCGCTGGGGTGGTCCCGGTGGGCGCTCCGGACGGCTCCGCGGACCGCGCGGTCCCATCCGAGCAGCGGGCCGTCCGCCGCCACCTGCCACGACACCAGCAGCAGGACGGCCACCGCCGTCAGCGGCACGGCCACCGAACGGGCCACCCGGCCCGGAACGCCGGACAGCCGCCCCGGAGCAGGGGGGAGAGCTCCGGGGCGGCTCTGATGATCGCCGTTCCGTGCGCCCCGGGGGGTGTGGGTCGGACGGTCGGTCGATCGGTCTTCGGTGGGCGCCACCCCTCCCGGGGCGGCCTGGTTGTCCTCGCGGCACGCATGCGGACCCGCCGTCGGGGGCGACCCCGCAAGCGGCTCCGCCCATGGCTGCGGCTCGCTGTCCATCGGTGATGACACTACGTCAACAGCCCTTCCGCGCCGAGCGCCTTCAGCGATTCCCCACATCATCTTCACCCCGCCCCGGGCGGCCCTCCGGGAGCCCCGACGACCTGGCCCGACCGGGCGTCGGGCCCGTCCGACCGGCCGGTGACAACCGAACGGCCCGCGAGGACCAGAGGTCCCCACGGGCCGTTCAGCGCTGTCCGGACAACCCTCCGGAGGGGGTTCACGACCTGACGGGCGACACCGCTCAGACGGCGGTGAAAGCGCCCTCCAGGATGTCCAGGCCCTCGGCCAGGAGGTGCTCCGCGATGACCAGCGGCGGCAGGAAGCGCAGCACGTTGCCGTAGGTGCCGGCGGTCAGCACCACCAGGCCCTCGGCGTGGCAGGCCTTCGCGATGGCCGCGGTGGCCTCCGCGTTCGGCTCCTTGCCGCCCGGCTTCACCAGCTCGACGGCGATCATCGCGCCGCGGCCGCGGATCTCGCCGATGATGTCGAACTTCTCCTGCATCGCCCGCAGGCGGCCCAGCATGATCTCGCCGATCCGCTGCGCCTTGCCGTTGAGGTCCTGCTCCTTCATCGTCTCGATGGCGCCCAGCGCGGCCGCACAGGCCACCGGGTTGCCGCCGTAGGTGCCGCCCAGGCCGCCCGCGTGCGCGGCGTCCATGATCTCGGCGCGACCGGTCACCGCCGCCAGCGGCAGACCGCCGGCGATGCCCTTCGCGGTGGTGATCAGGTCCGGGACGATGCCCTCGTCCTCACAGGCGAACCACTGGCCGGTACGGCAGAAACCGGTCTGGATCTCGTCCGCGACGAACACGATGCCGTTCGCCTTCGCGTACTCCACGATCGCCGGCAGGAAGCCCTTGGCCGGCTCGATGAAGCCGCCCTCGCCCTGGATCGGCTCGATGATGATCGCGGCGACGTTCTCGGCGCCGATCTGCTTGTTGATGATCTCGATCGCCTGCGCGGCGGCCTCGGCGGCGCAGTTCTCCGCACCCGTCAGCCAGCGGTACGGGTAGGCCACCGGCACCCGGTAGATCTCCGGGGCGAACGGGCCGAAGCCCTGCTTGTACGGCATGTTCTTCGCCGTCAGGCCCATGGTCAGGTTCGTACGGCCGTGGTAGCCGTGGTCGAACACCACGACGGCGGTGCGCTTGGTGTAGGCGCGGGCCACCTTCACCGCGTTCTCGACCGCCTCGGCGCCCGAGTTGAACAGCGCGGTGCGCTTGTCGTGGTCACCCGGGGTCAGCTCGTTCAGCTGCTCGGCGACCGCCACGTAACCCTCGTACGGGGTCACCATGAAACAGGTGTGGGTGAAGGCGGCCAGCTGCTCGCTCGCCTTCGCCACCACGGCCTCGGCGCTGTTGCCGACGTTCGTCACGGCGATGCCGGAGCCGAAGTCGATCAGCGAGTTGCCGTCCACGTCCTCCAGCACGCCGCCGTTGGCACGGGACACGTACACCGGCAGGGTGGTGCCGACACCGGCCGCCACCGCACCCAGCTTGCGGGCCTGCAGCTCCTGCGACTTCGGACCGGGGATCGCAGTGACCAGGCGGCGCTCCTGCGGGAGCGGCGTTGCGGCGCTCATGGGGTTCTCCAGACTTCTCGGCTCGGTGCTTCGCAGGCTACGGCCGCCCTCCCCGGCCGGGCATGCGCCACTCGGTAGCACTGAGCCGTCCGACTTGTCCGGCACGGCCAGCGCGGGTGGTGCGACTGCCAGCAGGCCCCGCTCCACTACATTGAGCGCGGGCGTGTCGCCGGTACGGCGGCATGGGTATGGCGGCACCGACGGCGATCGGGCCGGGCGGGCGAGGGAGCGGGGCCGTACATGGCGCACGACGGGGCACACCACCACACCGATCGGACCACCACCGGACCCCCGGCCCCCATGCCCCGCCAACGGCCCGGCACCCGCACCGACGGGGCCCCCGCCTTCGACCTCCCCACCTGGGCCGCGGCCCCGCGCCCGGAAGCCGAACCCGGCGTCTACCGGCTGGGCTACCGCCCGCTCGACCCGGAACGGGCGGAGGCGGCTCAGGTCGCGGCCTGGCCGCTGCTCCTGCGGGCGGGACTCAACGCGGTGGTGGGGTGGTTCGCGTTCCTGTACGGGACCCAGTTGGTGCTTCGCCTGATCGTGCTGACGGTTTGGGTGAAGAATCCCACCGATACCGAAGTGACCGTGGTCGGCGTGTCCGTCAACCTTCTGGTGGCCGCGCTCGTCATCAAGCTCTTCGGCCGGATGGGCCGTTGGCCCGAGGTGTGGCGGCGGTACGTGTCGCCGTTGCTGTCGCGGGCGGTGACGCAGGAGCAGCCCGCCGAGGAGGGCGTGGCGGTGGCCCAGGTGGTGCGGCGGCTGGACCCGTGGGGCGGGCTGCGGCAGGGCGGGGCGGCCGAGGCGGCGGGGCGGCTGGAGCGGGAGGCGGTCGGGGACGTCGACTACGTGCGGATCCAGCGGGCGTGGGAGTCGGCGCAGGCGGATCCGGCGTTCGTGCCGGCCTTCGTCGAGCAGGTGGTGGCGCGCGGTGGGGCGGCCTTCGCGCACCCTTCGGAGTCGCGGGAGCTGGCGGACCGGGCTGAGCGGCACGATCTGCTGCTGGGCCAGGTCTGCCTGGGGACGGCCCAGGACGTGCCGAAGAACCCGCTGAGCCATCGGGCGGCCGGGTTCGCGCTGGATCCGGCGGTGCTGGGCACGTCGCTGCTGGCGGTGGGTCCGGCGGGGACGGGGAAGACGGCGCGGCTGGCGCGGCCGGTGGCGGAGGCGTTGTGTCTGCAGGCGCTGGCCGGTACCGCGTGTGTGGTGGTGGTGGGGGCGGCGGACGCGGATCTGGGCCCGGATGCCTGGTACGACGTGGTGATCGCGCCCGGTGATCCGGCGTCGGTGTACGGGCTGGACCTCTACGGTGCGGCGCAGGATCCGGACGAGGCGGCCGCCCGGCTGGCCGAGGCGCTGCTGCCGGACGAGTTGACGGCGCGCGCGGAGAACGCCCGGACGGCGCTGCAGCAGGTGGTGGGCCCGTTCCACGCCGCGTACGCCCGCTATCCGGGGGTGCGGGAGCTGCGGGCGCTGCTGGCCGGCGAGCCGGACGTGTTGGCGGCTCTGGTGAAGGCGCTCGGGGTGGCGGGCCGGCTGGCCGTGTACGAGCGGGACCTGGAGCACCGGGAGCGTCAGCGCGGCCGGGCGGACGATCCCGGGGCGCTGCTGGCGGACCGGCTGGCGCTGTTGGACCGGCCGGCCTTCGAGGGCGCCTTCGCGACGGACGGCACGGGGCGGCCCCCGTTCGCGATGCGGGTGCTGGACCATCCGTTGCGGGTGCGGGTGAAGTTGCCGGAGCGCAGCCATCCGGAGGCCGCGCGGATGCTGTCCCGGTTGGTGGTGGGTCAGTTCGTGCAGGCGGCGGGGGCCCGTACGGACCGTTCGCTGTTCGCCGGCCTGGTGGTGGACGACGCGTCGGCGGCGCTGGACGCGACCGCTGTGCGCGGGGTGCAGCGGATGCGGGGGGTGAACGCGGGCGCGGTGCTGCTGCTGCGCACGCTGGTGGATCTGCCGGAGGCGCTGCGGGCGCCGTTGTTCGGCGCGGTCGGCTGCCGGATGGCGTTCCCGGGGATCGCGCCGTGGGACGGCCGGCTGTTCTCGGAGGCCTGGGGGACGCACCTGGTGCAGGAGACCGCGGTGACCCACACGCCCGACACCTCGGGTGGCGTGGTGCGGCGGGCCGGGCGGTTGGGGCGGCGGGCGTTGTCGGGGACGGCGGCGCAGACGGAGTCGGTGACGACGCGGGACGTGGAGCGCCTGCGTTGGTCGCCGTCGGATCTGGCGCACGCGCTGCCGGCGGGGCATGCGGTGGTGTCGTTGACCGCGGTGTCGGGGGAGCAGGTGCCGCCGTTGCTGGTGGATCTTCGGGGCTGACGGGGCGCGGGGCGGAAGCTCGCCTTCACGGTGGATTCGGCAGTGCCGGTTGTCCGGAGCGTCCATAATGAGGGGGAGAGACTCTCACTTGTCCCATTGCCCTCTCCTCGCCCGGCCGCAACGGCGCGGTCAGGTCGATCCCCCGAAGGTGCCATGCCCCCCACACTCGCCTCCGTTGTCCGTAACAGTTCGCTCCATCTGACGGTCCTCGCCGGCGCGGATCACCTGGAGCGGCCGGTCCGCTGGGTGCACACCAGCGAGCTGGACGACCCGACGCCGTTCCTGGAGGGTGGCGAGCTGCTGCTCACCACCGGGATCAAGCTGGGCCGTACGGCGGCCCAGTTGCAGGCGTACGTGCACCGGCTGGCCGATGCCGGGGTGGTGGGGCTGGGCCTGGGGGTGGGGCTGTCGCACACGGAGGTGCCGCAGCCGCTGGTGGACGCGGCCGCGCAGCGGGGGCTGCCGCTGCTGCGGGTGCCGGAGCCGACGCCGTTCATCGCGATCAGCAAGGTGGTGTCGGCGGCGCTGGCCGCGGAGCAGTACGAGGCGGTGACGACCTCCTTCGAGGCGCAGGAGGAGCTGACCCGGGCCGCGCTGGGCAAGGACGGCACGACGGCGGTGGTGCGCCGGCTGGCGGCCCGGCTGGGCGGCTGGGCGGCGCTGTACGACGGGTCGGGGGCGCTGTCGGTGGTGGCGCCGGACTGGGCGGCGCGCCGGGCGGGGCGGCTGGCGGCGGAGGTGGACCGGCTGCGCCGGCGTCCGGCGCCGTCGAGCGCCGCGTTGCAGGGGCGGGCGCCGGGGATCGACACGGCGGACGAGGACTACGTGGTGGTCCAGTCGCTGGGGGCGGACCGGCGGGCCCGGGGCTTCCTGGCGGTGGGCACCGAGGACCGGATCACCCCGACCGAGCGGTACGTGCTGAACGCGGCGGTGGCGCTGCTGACCCTGACGCTGGAGCGCTCGCGCGAGTTGCGCCAGGCCGAGGAGCGGATGGGCGCGGCGCTGCTGCGGATGGTGCTGGCGGGCGAGGTGGCGACGGCCCGCCAGGTGGCGCTGGGGCTGTTCGGCGGTATGCCGGAGGGGACGATACGGGTTCTGGTGGCCGGTGCCGGGCCGAACGCGGAGGCCGCGGAGGCGCTCGGGGAGCTGGGGGACCGGGCCGAGCAGGCGGGCGCCCGGGTGGGCGAGAAGCTGCTGGTGGCGCGGGAGGACGGCGCGCACGGGGCGCGGCTGATGGTGCTGGCGCTGGACAACGGGGCGGTGCACCGGGCCTGTCTGGGCGTGGTGGAGGAGCACGAGGGCCTGTCGCTGGGCGTGTCGGCGCCGGCCGCGCTGGAGGACGCGGGGACGGCGCACGCGCAGGCCGAGCGGGCGCTGGCGGTGGCGCTGCGCGGTGGCCGGCGGTCGGTGGACCACGAGGAGGTCGGCGCGGGGTCGCTGCTGCCGCTGCTCGGCGAGGACGCGGTGACGGCGTTCGCCGAGGGGCTGCTGCGGCCGCTGCGCGAGCACGACCGGACGGCCCGCGGCGATCTGGTGGCCTCGCTGCGGGCGTGGCTGTCCCGGCACGGGCAGTGGGACGCGGCGGCGGCCGATCTCGGGGTGCACCGGCACACGCTGCGCTACCGGATGCGGCGGGTCGAGGAGCTGCTGGGGCGTTCGCTGGACGACACCGACGTGCGGATGGAGCTGTGGCTGGCGCTGCGCTCCGGCGAGGAGTAGGTCGCACCCGGGCCGCACCGAGCCGTACCGGGCAGGGCCCCGTCCGGGCTCGGCCCGGGAGGCCCTGGACGGGATGGAGCAGCGTCGGGGGCGAACGCTCCGAGTCGGCCAATCCGGTCGGTGCGCCGCCCCACCTACCCTCGGGTTCGGGTCCCACACCCGTGGGCCCGATGACGACGAGGAGAGGGCCGGTACCACGGTGACCACCACGTACGATTTCTGGCTGGCCGGCCGACGGGCGAGCGGCGACGCCGACTTCGAGGTGCACAACAGCTGGGACGGCCGTCTGGTCGGCAAGGTGAGCATCCCGACCGAGGCCCAGGTCGAGGAGGCGCTGGACGCCGCCGTCGCCGCGCTGCCGGTCTTCGCCGCCACCCCGGCGCACGTCCGCTCCGCCGCGCTGGACCACGTGGCCAAGCGCCTGGCCGAGCGCACCGAGGAGCTCGCCCAGCTGATCACCGCGGAGAACGGCAAGCCGATCAAGTGGGCCCGTGGTGAGGTCGGCCGCGCGGTGTCGGTCTTCCGCTGGGCGGCCGAGGAGGCCCGCCGGACCAACGGCGAGACGATGCGGCTGGACACCGACCCGGGCGGCGTGGGCCGTTTCGCGGTGGTGCGCCGCTTCCCGCGCGGTGTGGTGCTGGGGATCGCCCCGTTCAACTTCCCGCTGAACCTGGTCGCCCACAAGGTCGCCCCGGCGATCGCGGTCGGTGCCCCGATCATCCTGAAGCCGGCCCCGGCGACGCCGCTGTCGGCGATGGTGCTGGGCGAGATCCTGGCCGAGACCGACCTGCCGGCCGGTTCGTGGAGCATCCTGACGGTGCCGAACGACCGGATGCCGGCGCTGGTGCAGGACGAGCGCCTGCCGGTGATCTCGTTCACCGGTTCGGACAAGGTCGGCTACCAGATCATGGACTCGGTGCCGCGCAAGCACTGCACCCTGGAGCTGGGCGGCAACGCCGCGGCCGTGGTGCTCGCCGACTGGTCCTCGGAGGCCGACCTGGACTGGGCGGCCACCCGGATCGCGATGTTCGCCAACTACCAGGGCGGCCAGTCCTGCATCTCGGTGCAGCGCGTGATCGCCGACGCGTCGGTGTACGACGCGCTGGTGGAGAAGGTCGTGGCCAAGGTCAAGGCGCAGGTCACCGGTGACCCGAACGACGACGCGACGGACGTCGGCCCGCTGGTGGACGAGAACGCCGCGAAGCGGGTGGAGTCCTGGGTGGACGACGCGGTCGCCAAGGGCGCCAAGGTGCTCGCCGGCGGGGGCCGCGAGGGTGCGACCTACGCGCCGACCGTGCTGGCGGAGCTGCCCGCGGACGCGATCCTGGCCAAGGCCGAGGTGTTCGGCCCGGTCCTGTCGCTGCACCGGGTGGACGGCGTGGACGAGGCCTTCGCGGCCGTCAACGACTCGGCGTTCGGCCTGCAGGCGGGCGTGTTCACGCACGACCTGCAGACCGCGTTCCGTGCCCACCGGGAGCTGGAGGTCGGCGGTGTGATCATCGGCGACGCGCCGTCCTACCGCGCCGACCAGATGCCGTACGGCGGCGTCAAGGACTCCGGTGTCGGCCGTGAGGGCGTCCGGTACGCGATGGACGACTACACGGTCGAGAAGGTCCTGGTCCTCAGCGGCCTCGACCTCTGAGCGAACCCGTGAGTGAAGGGCCCGGTCCGGTGACCGGGCCCTTCGCCCGTTCCGGGGCCAGGTCGGCCCAGCCGCGCTCTCCGTCCGCGACGGAGACGGCCTCCTCGACCGTGGCGTCGCCGGCGAGCAGCCGTGCGAGCTTCGGCGCGATCTGCCCGTGGCCCCCGGCGATGACGGTGCGCATGGCTCCGACGGCAGCCCGGGGCGCGGGGCGGCGTCCTGCCGGGAGGCGTCCTGAGCGGGGCCCCGGGCAGGACACAATGGGCGCATGACTTCGCTCGCCCACCCGCAGCTGCGGTTCACGCCCACCGTGCAGGACCCTTCCGGCCCCCGGGAGCTGGTGATCCTCGGTTCGACCGGGTCGATCGGCACCCAGGCCATCGACGTGGTGCTCCGCAACCCGGACCGGTTCCGGGTGGTCGCCCTGTCGGCGGCCGGCGGCCGGGTGGAGCTGCTCGCCGAGCAGGCGCTGCGGCTGGGCGTGCACACGGTGGCGGTGGCGGACCCTGCGGCCGAGCCGGCGCTGCGCGCGGCGCTGGCGGCGAAGGCGGCGGGCGCTGCGCTGCCGACGGTGCTGGCGGGGCCGGACGCGGCGACCGAGCTGGCCGCGATGGAGTGCCACTCGGTGCTGAACGGCATCACCGGGTCGATCGGGCTGCGGCCGACGCTGGCCGCGCTGAGGGCGGGCCGGGTGCTGGTGCTGGCCAACAAGGAGTCGCTGATCGTCGGCGGCCCGCTGGTGAAGGCGGTGGCGCGGCCGGGGCAGATCGTGCCGGTGGACTCCGAGCACGCGGCGCTGTTCCAGGCGCTGGCGGGGGGCACCCGGGCCGAGGTCCGCAAGCTGGTGGTGACGGCCAGCGGCGGTCCGTTCCGCAACCGGACGCGTGAGCAGCTGGCCGGGGTGACGCCGCAGGACGCGCTGGCGCACCCGACCTGGGCGATGGGCCCGGTGGTCACGATCAACTCGGCGACCCTGGTGAACAAGGGCCTGGAGGTGATCGAGGCGCACCTGCTGTACGACGTGCCCTTCGACCGGATCGAGGTCGTGGTCCATCCGCAGTCGGTGGTGCACTCGATGGTGGAGTTCACCGACGGTTCGACGCTGGCGCAGGCCAGCCCGCCGGACATGCGGATGCCGATCGCGCTGGGTCTGGGCTGGCCGGAGCGGGTGCCGGACGCCGCCCCCGGCTGCGACTGGACCAAGGCCGCGACCTGGGAGTTCTTCCCGCTGGACGACGAGGCCTTCCCGGCGGTGGAGCTGGCCCGCGAGGTGGGCACCCTGGGCGGTACCGCGCCGGCGGTCTTCAACGCGGCCAACGAGGAGTGCGTGGAGGCGTTCCTGAAGGGGCGCCTCGCTTTCACGGGAATCGTGGACACTGTTGCCAAGGTCGTCGCCGAGCACGGCACGCCCGTGCCGGGAACTTCCCTGACGGTCGAGGACGTCCTGCACGCGGAGGACTGGGCCCGCGCCCGGGCCCGCGAGCTGGCGGCGGGCTGACGGCGGCGGGTTGACGGCGTGGGCCGTTTCCGGCCGGGTGCACCCGTACCGGGTGTCCGGCTGGGCGTGACTGCGGTAAGACAAGACGACGAGCAGAGCGGCATGACGGAGGGCCAGCGGTGGCAATGGTTTTGACGGTGGTCGGCATCCTGGTCTTCGCGGTCGGGTTGCTCGTCTCGATCGCCTGGCACGAGCTCGGCCACCTCTCGACGGCCAAGCTGTTCGGCATCCGGGTGCCGCAGTACATGGTCGGCTTCGGCCCGACGGTCTGGTCGCGGAAGAAGGGCGAGACCGAGTACGGCTTCAAGGCGATCCCGCTGGGCGGCTACATCCGGATGATCGGGATGTTCCCGCCGGGTGCGGACGGCCGGATCACCAAGCGCAGCAGTTCCCCCTGGCGCACCATGATCGAGGACGCCCGGGAAGCCTCCTACGAGGAGCTCCAGGAGGGCGACGAGCACCGGCTGTTCTACACCCGCAAGCCGTGGAAGCGCGTCATCGTCATGTTCGCCGGGCCGTTCATGAACCTGGTCCTGGCCTTCGGGCTGTTCCTGACGGTCATGATGGGCTTCGGCGTCTCGACGGCGGTGCCGACCATCGGCTCGGTCGCCCAGTGCGTGGTCAAGGCCGGCTCGCCGACCGACGTGTGCCCCGCGGACGCGCCCAAGACCCCCGCCAACGAGGTCGGGCTGCGGCAGGGGGACAAGGTCCTCTCCTTCGGCGGGGACCGGATCCGCGACTACGACCAGCTCCAGGCGGACATCCGGAAGTCGGCCGGCCAGCAGGTCGAGATCCTGGTCGACCGGGGCGGGCAGCAACTCGTCCTCAAGCCCGTCATCGCCGTCAACGACGTGCAGAAGTACGACGGCAACGGCGTGCCGCTCAAGGGCCAGACCGTGCAGGCGGGCTTCCTCGGCTTCACCCCCAAGCAGGGGGTCGTCCAGCAGAGCTTCGGGCAGTCCCTGGACCGGATGGTCGGCATGGCCGAGAACGGGGTGAAGTCGCTGGCCGCGCTGCCCGGCAAGATCCCCGGTCTGTGGAACGCCGTCGTCGGGGACTCCCCGCGTGACCCGGACTCGCCGATCGGCATGGTCGGCGCCGCCCGGGTCAGCGGTGAACTGGTGAGCATGGACCTGCCCGCCAGCCAGCGGGTGGCGATGTTCGTCAACCTCCTGGCCGGGATCAACCTCTCGCTCTTCCTGTTCAACATGCTGCCGCTGCTCCCGCTGGACGGCGGCCACATCGCGGGCGCGGTCTGGGAATCGGTCCGCCGCCGATTCGCTCAGCTGTTCAAGCGGCCCGATCCCGGCCCCTTCGACGTCGCCAAGCTGATGCCGGTGGCGTACGTCGTGGCCAGCGTCTTCATCGGTTTCACCCTGCTGGTGATGGTCGCCGACCTGGTGAACCCGGTGAAGATCAGCTAGAGCGTTCGGGTACGGCGGGTGTGCTGGGGTCCGGCGCCGTGCCGTACCGTGGAGGCCGGGTGCGCGATCTAGGCGCGCCCGGCCTCGGCCGTCCCACTGGCCAGGCGGTCGACCACACCTCAACCCCGGGGAACCCTGCGCACATGACCGCGATCTCGCTCGGTATTCCGTCCCTGCCGCTCAAGCCGCTCGCCAAGCGCCGTGTATCCCGGCAGATCATGGTCGGCAACGTACCGGTCGGCGGTGACGCTCCCGTCTCGGTGCAGTCGATGACCACCACCGTGACCGCGGACATCAACGCCACGCTGCAGCAGATCGCCGAGCTCACCGCGTCCGGGTGCCAGATCGTCCGGGTCGCCGTCCCCACCCAGGACGACGCCGACGCGCTGCCGATCATCGCCAAGAAGTCCCACATCCCGGTGATCGCCGACATCCACTTCCAGCCGAAGTACGTCTTCGCCGCGATCGACGCCGGCTGCGCCGCGGTCCGCGTCAACCCGGGCAACATCAAGGCCTTCGACGACAAGGTCGGCGAGATCGCCAAGGCCGCCCGGGGCGCCGGCGTGCCGATCCGGATCGGCGTCAACGCCGGCTCGCTCGACAAGCGCCTGCTGGAGAAGTACGGCCGTGCCACCCCCGAGGCCCTGGTCGAGTCCGCGCTCTGGGAGTGCTCGCTGTTCGAGGAGCACGACTTCCGCGACATCAAGATCTCGGTCAAGCACAACGACCCGGTCGTGATGATCAACGCCTACCGCCAGCTGGCCGCCGCCTGCGACTACCCGCTGCACCTCGGCGTCACCGAGGCCGGTCCGGCCTTCCAGGGCACCATCAAGTCCGCGGTGGCCTTCGGTGCGCTGCTCGCCGAGGGTATCGGCGACACCATCCGGGTCTCCCTCTCCGCCCCGCCGGCCGAGGAGATCAAGGTCGGCAACCAGATCCTGGAGTCGCTCGGCCTGCGCCAGCGCGGCCTGGAGATCGTCTCCTGCCCGTCCTGCGGCCGCGCCCAGGTCGACGTCTACAAGCTGGCCGAGGAGGTCACCGCCGGCCTGGAGGGCATGGAGGTGCCGCTGCGCGTCGCCGTCATGGGCTGCGTCGTGAACGGCCCGGGCGAGGCCCGCGAGGCCGACCTCGGCGTCGCCTCCGGCAACGGCAAGGGCCAGATCTTCGTCAAGGGCGAGGTCATCAAGACCGTCCCCGAGTCGAAGATCGTCGAGACCCTGATCGAGGAGGCGCTCAAGCTCGCCGAGCAGATGCAGGAGGCGGGCGTCGAGGCCGGTACGCCGACCGTCGTCGCCGCCGACTGACCACGCAGGGTCCGCGCGGTGCGCCGCGCGCAGTCTTCCGGAAGCGGGGCGGGCCGGTGGCGGGCCGCCCCCCCGCCCCAGTGGGGGGGGCCCCCGGCGGGGTGGGGGGGGCCCCCGCCGGATTGCAGGGGCGTATTAAAAAAAACCAGACCCCCACACAAAAACAG
>NZ_JBHXTQ010000094.1:25528-32582 GCF_042677305.1 Kitasatospora sp. NPDC127121
CGCGGCCGGCGGGCCCGCCCGACTCCCCCGGGGGGGCGCGGGGGGGGCGCGGCCGGCCTGGTGCGGGGCGGGGGCCCCGGCGCCGGGGGCCGCCCCCGCGGCCGTAGTCGGGTGGCCCGCGGCCGTAGTCGGGTGGCCCGCGGCCGTAGTCGGGTGGGGCCACGGTCGTAGCCGGGTGGGGCCACGGAGTAGGGTGCGGCCAGATTCGTCTCAGTGAGGTGCTGTCTCGATGCTCGATCGAGGTGTGATGCTCCCCGGCTCGTTCCAGGCCGCCCGCGCCCTGGCCACCACCCGCGTGCTGGAGCCCCCCGACCTCGCGGACGCCTTGGAGATCCTCCACCGCGACCCGGTCGCCAACTCCTTCGTCGCCACCCGGGTCGAGGCCGTCGGCCTGGACCCCTGGCGGCTCGGCGGCGAGATGTGGGGCTGGTACGACGGGGACGGCGCCCTCGCCGCGCTCTGCTACGCCGGGGCCAACCTCGTCCTGGTAGACGCCGGGCCGGAGGCCGTCGCGGCCTTCGCCGAGCGGGCCCGCCGGCAGGGCCGCCGCTGCTCCTCGATCGTCGGCCCGGCCGGGGCCACCGCCGCCTTCTGGGCGCTGCTGGAACGTAGTTGGGGCCCGGCCCGCGAAGTCCGCGCCCACCAGCCGCTGTTGGCCACCGCCGTGCCCTCCGCCGAGATCGCGCCGGACCCGCTGGTGCGGCGGGTGCGGCGGGAGGAGATCGACGCGCTGATGCCCGCCTGCGTGGCGATGTTCACCGAGGAGGTCGGGGTCTCCCCGCTGGCCGGCGACGGCGGCCTGCTCTACCAGGCCCGGGTCGCCGAACTCGTGTCCGCCGGGCGGTCGTTCGCGCGTTTCACCGAGGACGGCGAGGTCGTCTTCAAGGCCGAGATCGGCGCCGTCACCGAGGGCGCCTGCCAGGTCCAGGGCGTCTGGGTTGCCCCCGGGTACCGGGGCCGGGGCCTCTCCGAGACCGGCATGGCCGCCGTCCTCGACCTCGCGCTGCGCGAGATCGCCCCGGTGGTCTCGCTCTACGTCAACGACTTCAACCTGCGGGCCCGGGCCGCCTACCGGCGGGTCGGCTTCCGCGAGGTCGGCGCGTTCATGAGCGTGCTGTTCTGAGCCCGCCCCCCGGGAGTTCGGTTCCGATCTTCGCCCGCGCCGGCGGCCCACGGGTAGTAACGTCCGAGGCATGGATCAGCTGACCGGGGTGACGATCGAGGCCATCGACCTTGCGGCCTGGGCGCCGCAGGCGCTGGAGGTCCAGGCGGTGGCGTTCGGCCTGACGGCCGAGGAGGTCGCCGTCCGGCTGCACATCGTCGGCCGGCACGCCCACCAGCCCGGGGTGATCGCGCTCGGCGCGATGAGCGGCGGTCGGCTGGTCGGCTTCGGCTACGGGATGCCCAACCAGCGCGACCACTGGTGGAGCACGGTGATCGAGCCCTACCTGGACGCGCGCG
Source organism: Kitasatospora sp. NPDC127121 (assembly GCF_042677305.1). Taxonomy (NCBI): domain Bacteria; kingdom Bacillati; phylum Actinomycetota; class Actinomycetes; order Kitasatosporales; family Streptomycetaceae; genus Kitasatospora; species Kitasatospora sp. NPDC127121. The sequence continues at coordinate 26,990 of NZ_JBHXTQ010000094.1, forward strand.
GCCACGACGCCTGGCTGGACGACGTGTTCGCCGTCACCGAGCTGCACGTGCTGCCCGAGTACCAGGGCCAGGGCGTCGGCTCCCGGCTGATCCGCACCCTCTGCGAGCGCTCCGGGCTGGAGCGCAGCATCCTCTCCGCGATCGACGCGGAGACCCCCGCCCGGCGGCTCTACCGGGCGCTCGGCTACCAGGACCTCGCCCGTGCGGTGCGCTTTCCCGCCACGGACCGGCTGTACGCGGTGATGGGGGCCCGGCTCCCGCTGCGCGGGCCGGGCGAGGCGTAGGGCGTGCCCCGGGGCTCGCGCTACAGCGCCCCGGCGAACTCCAGGTAGAGCTCGGCGTCCTCCCGGCGGCCGGCCGCCAGGGCCCGCAGGGCGAGGTCGACGGCCCGGAACAGCGTCCAGCCGCGCAGCCGGTCCCGGTCCACCTCCAGGGCGTCCGCGAGCTGGTGCAGCCGGCGGCGGACGGCCGCGGCCACGCCGGGGGAGCCGACCAGGGTGTCCGCCCGGTCCAGCGCCAGCCGGGCCAGGTCGAAGGCGCGCTCGCCGGCCAGCGGGCGCGGGTCGATCGCCAGCCAGGGCGCCCGGTCGGCGGCGAGCACGTTGCCGTGGTGGAAGTCCCCGTGGAGCAGGAGGGTCTCGGCGGCGGAGCCGGCCAGGCCGTCGGCCGTGTCCAGGGCCTCGGCGATCAGGGGCTCGGCCTCGGCTGCGCCGGGCAGGGCGCGGTGCCCGCGCAGCCGTTCCGCGGTGTCGGCGGTCCGGGCCGCGAGGGTCGGGAACGGGTGGTCCTCGGGCAGGGCGGTCCAGAGCCGGTGCAGCAGGCTGGTCGCCTCCAGCATCGCCTTCGCCTCGGCGAGCGAGCGCAGCGGGATGTCCCCGTGCAGCCGCTCCAGCAGCAGGACGCCCTCGGCGGGGTCCGCGTCCAGCAGCAGGACGGCTCCGCGCCCGGCCCAGTGGGCGAGCGCCGCGTGCTCCAGCGCGGTCTCGGGGGTCCGCAGGCCGGTCTTGAGGACGGCGGGGGAGAGGTCGTCGCGGTGGACGTAGGCGACCAGGCTCAGGCTGCCGCCGGGGTCGAGCACCCGCTCCAGGGTGAGGTCCCAGCGCGCCAGGTGGGCGGCCACCCGCGCGGGCAGCCCGGCCAGCCACTGCCGGCCCGGTTCGCCCTCGCTCGCCGCGACGCCGCGCGCCAGCCAGGCGGGGACGGTGATCTGCGGTGCTGCTCCCGACATGCCGACCTTCCGGTTGACGCTCCCCCGTTGGTGTTACCCGTCCATTGTCGGCCATGAACGGGAAACCGCAGGTCAGCGCCGCGGGCCCTAGGGCGTGTCTTCAAACCCCCGCCTGCGCGCCGACGCCGGGGCACGCACCTCGCCGCGTTGTCGTCAGTCGCCGATGGCCCCCAGCCTTCGGCCGGGAGGTGCCCCCACCGCATGGACTCCCTCCTCCGCCTTGCGATGCACGCACCCCAACGCCGCCACGCCCGCCCTCCGGGCGGACGACGGGGGTTCGAAGACACGCCCTAGGGGGTGGTGGCCGTGGGGGTGGGGAGGGGCTCGGGGATGCCGGGGAAGGCGGGGTCGGCCGCGCCCCAGCGGTGGGCGCGCAGGGCGCCGTCGCGCAGGGCGTCGGCGGCGGCGCCCCGCTGGGGGCCGGGGACGGCGGCGACCAGGTCGGCGTAGACGGTGGTGAGCCGGGTTTCGAGGTGGGCGGCGAGCTTGGTGGCGCCGGCCGCGTCGGTGACGGCGAACGGGAGCTGGTAGCCGGCGGCCGCGGCGGCCGGGGTGGCGCCGAGGGAGCCGATCAGCCGTTGCCAGGCGTCCCGCCGGGCCTCGTGGGCGGCGTAGGCGGTGCGGGCGTCGGTGCGCTGCTGGTCCTCGGGGAGCCGGGCGCCGACCACGCCGTAGCCGTAGACGGCGGCGTGTTCGGCGCCGAGGGCGCCCTGGAGGGCGGTGACCGCTGCGGTGGCGGCGGGGTCGGCCGACGGGCCGGCGGAGGGGGAGCCGGTGGGCTGGTCGCTCGGGGGCGCGGTCGGCGCCTCGGTGGGGGTGGCGGCCGGGGGCGGGGCGACCAGCGGGGTGGTGTCGCCGAGGGCGACGGCGTGCAGCACGTCGGAGGTGGCGACCGAGGCGAGCAGCCGGGCCAGCGGCGGTCGGGCTGCGGCCAGGTCGGCGAGGCGGGTCTGGGCGGTCTGCCGTTCGAGTGCGGCGAGCGCGGCGGGGGTGCCGACCGGCGTTCCGCTCGGTGTCCCGCTCGGGCTGGTCGAGGGCGCGGTCGAGGGCGTGGTGGAGGGCGTGGCCGGGGGCGCCGGGGGGATCGAGGCGGCCGGCAGCCCGTAGGCGAGGGCGGCGCGGTGCTGGGCCACCTCGGCCCGGAGCGGCTGCAGCACGGCGGCCTGGGCGCCGCCCGGGCCTGCGAGCAGGGCGTCGTAGCCGGCCAGCAGGGTGTCGGTGGCGGCGATGGAGCGCAGGATGACCGGTTCGTCCGGGTTCGGCAGCGGGCCGCGGTTGCCGGGCATGGCGTCGTCGCCGCCGTGGGAGCCGGTGCAGGCGGTGAGGGTGGTGAGGGCGAGCAGCCCGAGAGCCAGGAGCGTGCGTCGGCTGGGCGGCTGCATGGGTGTCACTCCGGGGCGTGTTCGGGAGGGCGGCCTCCCCGCCTGCCCTTCGTAGGCGTGAATGATTACAGAATCCCCACGATTCCGGGCGGGGATTCGGATCTTGGGACGCCCCGGGAGCGGGTGTGAGCTTGCTCGCAGTGGGTGGCGTGCGCCCGGTCGGGGGTGGTCCGGAATCGGTGGTTCGCGGCTTCACCGGCTAGGCTTTGGGCCGAGCTGCCGTGACCCGGTGTGCGCCGGACCGGCGCCGGAGGGCGCGGAGCGACCTTCTGACAACAGCAGACGCGGCCGAGGAGTCCACCCGGATGAGCACCACCCACACCGACCGGCTGCGCGCGTTGCTGGAGCCGCTGGCCGTGCAGGCCGGTCTGGACCTGGAGGACGTCAAGGTCACCAAGGCCGGCAGCCGCCGCCAGGTGCAGATCGACGTCGACACCGACGGCGGCGTGGACATGGACGCCATCGCCGAGTTCAGCCGGGTGGTCGGTGAGGCTCTGGACGAGTCGGACCTGCTGGGCGACGAGCCCTACCTGCTGGAGGTCGGTTCGCCGGGCGCTGAGCGCTCGCTGGACCTGCCCCGGCACTGGCGTCGCGCGGAGGGCCGACTGGCCAAGATCCACCTGGTCGACGGCGGGGAGATCGTCGCCCGGGTGCTGGAGGCGGACGAGGACGGCGCGCTGGTCGAGGTGCAGCCGGTGAAGGGCCGTGGCCGTCCGAAGGAGCGCCGGCTGGCGTACGCCGAGGTGGATCGGGCGCGCGTGCAGGTCGAGTTCAACCGCAAGGACGACAAGCTCCTCGACGAGGCCGCGGACTACGCGGACGACGACGCCTCCGAGGAGGGGGACGACGGTGCGCTGTGACCTGCGCACCGCCCGGACCATGACGAACGTGACGAAAAAAGACGAGGAGGCGTAGCCGTGGACATCGACATGAGTGCCCTGCGCACGCTGGTCAACGAGAAGAACATCCCCTTCGACCTGCTGGTCGAGTCCATCGAGTCCGCCCTCCTCACCGCGTACCACCGCACCGAGGGCTCGCGCCGCCGCGCCCGGGTGCACCTGGACCGCAAGTCCGGCCACGTCACCGTGTGGGCGACGGAGGACCCGGCCGAGCTGGACGAGGGCGTCGAGCCCAAGGAGTTCGACGACACCCCGAACGGCTTCGGCCGGATCGCGTCCAGCATCGGCATCCAGGTGATGATGCAGCGTCTGCGCGACGCCGCCGACGACCAGACCTTCGGTGAGTACGCGGGCAAGGAGGGCGACATCGTCACCGGTGTCGTCCAGCAGGGCAACGACCCGAAGAACGTGCTGGTCGACATCGGCAAGCTGGAGGCCATCCTGCCGCCGCAGGAGCAGGTCCCGGGCGAGGACTACCGGCACGGCACCCGGCTGAAGTGCTACGTCGTGGCGGTGCGCCGCGGTGTGCGCGGGGCCTCGGTAACGCTGTCGCGGACGCACCCGAGCCTGGTGAAGAAGCTGTTCGCGCTGGAGGTCCCGGAGATCGCGGACGGCAGCGTGGAGATCGCGGCGATCGCCCGTGAGGCCGGCCACCGCACCAAGATCGCGGTCTGGTCGCGCCGGGCCGGGCTGAACGCCAAGGGCGCCTGCATCGGCCCGATGGGCAGCCGGGTGCGCGCGGTGATGGGCGAGCTGCACGGCGAGAAGATCGACATCGTCGACTGGTCGGAGGACCCCCGGGAGATGGTCGCCGCGGCGCTGTCCCCCGCACGGGTGACCAGCGTGGAGATCGTCGACCTGGCCCAGCGTTCCGCCCGGGTGATCGTGCCGGACTACCAGCTGTCGCTGGCGATCGGCAAGGAGGGGCAGAACGCCCGCCTCGCCGCCCGCCTCACCGGCTGGCGGATCGACATCCGTCCGGACACCGAGGGCCAGCCCGAGGACGGCGGTCGGGACACCGACCGCTGAGTGCGGCGCTGACCGGTCGTTCGCCCTGCCAAAGCCCCCCGTCGTTCCGCCCGGGATCGGTGGGGCGGCGCCATGTCCCTTCGGAGGGGTAGACTTGCCTTCGTCTGGCCGGACGCACGTCCGAGCACGCCCGGAACGCACCTGCGTGGGCTGCCGCAAGCGAGCGGCCAAGCACCAGCTGTTGCGTGTCACGGCGGTCGAGGGCGTCTGCGTCCCTGATCCCCGTGGTGCACTGCCGGGCCGGGGCGCTCACCTGCACCCCGATCCGGCCTGCCTCGACCTCGCGGTCCGCCGTCGGGCGTTTCCCCGGGCCTTCCGCCTCCAGGGGACGCTCGACACGGAGCGGCTCCGCGAGTTCATCGGGGAGCGGACCGTCGACACCCCGGCGCCCTGAGTCCATCAGGCCGCCCGGTGGGGCGACACCCGCTACGGCCGCCGCTCAGTGCGGCGGGAGAACCACCGCAACAAGCACGGTTCGCGGGCAGCCGCGTGCCGTGCCACCAGTCAGGTACCTCGCGATGTGGAAGTAGGTCGAGATTGCGATGAGCTCTCGATGAGTACGCGATGAGTACGCGATGGGTACGCCCATGAAGTAGCGACGGTCCGGCGGACGAGACACCCCGGACTCATAGACAGGAGTGAAGTGGCTAAGGTCCGGGTTTACGAACTCGCCAAGGAACTTGGCTTGGAGAGCAAGGCCGTCATGGCCAAGCTCACCGAGCTCGGTGAGTTCGTCCGTTCGGCGTCCTCGACGATTGAGGCGCCGGTCGTACGAAAGCTGACTGACGCGCTTGGTGTGGCCCCCACCGGTGGTGGTTCCGCTGCCAAGCCGGGCCCGCGCAAGAGCGCGGCGCCCCAGCCCGCGGGTGGCTCCGCCGCCGCGGGTGCACCCAAGCCGGGTGCTCCGACCCCGGGTCCGCGCCCCAGCGCGACCCCTGGTCCCCGTCCCACCCCGGCCGCGGCCCCTGCGGCCGAGGCCGCGCCCGCCGCCCCGGCGGCCCCCGCCGCCGCCAAGCCGGCGGGTGGCCCGACCCCGGGCCCGCGCCCGGCGGCGC